>CAZJYO010000110.1:853-8746 GCA_964550275.1 uncultured Chitinophagales bacterium | reverse complement strand
AATCGACGCTGAAGCGCCGTCCGCCGGTTGTTACCATCATGGGCCACGTTGACCACGGCAAAACCTCGTTGCTTGATTACATTCGGGAAGCCAATGTTGTTGCAGGCGAAGCCGGAGGCATTACCCAGCATATCGGCGCTTACGAGGTGACTACTGCAAGCGGAACAAAAGTGACGTTCCTCGATACTCCGGGCCATGAGGCCTTCACGGCAATGCGCGCGCGCGGAGCGCAGATCACGGATATCGTTGTGCTTGTGGTCGCGGCTGATGACAGCGTGATGCCGCAAACGCTTGAAGCCATCAGTCATGCTCAGGCCGCCAGCGTTCCGATCATCATTGCCATCAACAAGGTGGACAAGCAGGACGCAAACGCCGACAGGATTCGTCAACAGCTTTCCGAAAAGAACATTCTTGTTGAAGAGTGGGGCGGCAAGTACCAATCAGTTGAACTCTCGGCTCGTACGGGAAAGAACGTTGACCTGTTACTGGAGAAGATTGCTCTTGAAGCAGACGTTCTTGACCTGAAGGCGAACCCCGACCGGTTAGCGCGGGGAACAATCATCGAAGCGCAACTCGACAAGGGTAAGGGTGTTACTGCAAGTGTTCTCGTGCAGAAGGGAACACTGCGTGTCGGTGACCCGTTCATTGCCGGGATTTACAGCGGCAAAGTACGCGCAATGTTTGATGAGCGCGGCAACCGTGTGGAAGCAGCGGGTCCGTCAACGCCCGTTCAGCTTACCGGTCTCGACGGTTTCCCGCAGGCCGGCGATCCATTTGTCGTGACGCCTTCCGACAGGGAAGCGCGTGACATCAGCTTCAAGCGCCAGCAGCTCAAACGCGAACAGGATTTCCGGCAGATTCGCCTGACCACTCTGGATGATATCTCCAAGCAAATCCAGGAAGGACAGGTCAAGGAACTCAACGTGGTGGTCAAGGGCGACGTGGATGGCTCGGTGGAAGCGTTGTCCGATTCGCTGATGAAGATCGACCACAAAGAAGTCAAAGTGCGGGTGATCCACAGCGGCGTCGGAACCATTTCAGAATCGGATATCGTTCTTGCGGCGGCTTCAGGTGCGGTGATCATCGGATTCCGTGTCCGGCCCAATCTCAATGCGCGGCGGCTTGCGGAAAAAGAGAAGGTGGACATCCGCACGTATAACATCATTTATGACGCCATCAACGACGTTCATAATGCGCTTGAAGGAATGCTGGCTCCCGAAAAGAAAGAGGAGATTACAGGCACGATTGAAATCCGTGAAGTGTTCAAGGTTCCGAAGGTTGGCAACATCGGCGGAGCGTATGTTCTTGACGGAAAGATTGCGCGCAACAGCAAGGTGCGGTTGATCCGGGACGGCATCCAGATTTTCGACGGCGGCATCAGCTCGCTCAAGCGGTTCAAGGATGACGTGCGAGAAGTTGAAGGCGGATTTGAGTGCGGTATCGGTTTGGAAAACTACAACGATATCAAAGTGGGTGATATCGTGGAAGCATACAAGATTGTTGAAACGAAGCGAAAGTTGTGAGGTGGTGTTGCTATGTCGATACGGGCAGAACGGGTTGCATCGCTCATCAGGCATGAAATTGCGACGATGGTGTCGCGTGAATACTCCGATCCGGGGCTTGGATTTATCACGGTAACGGATGTGCGTGTCACGCCGGACCTGCGGCTCGCGAAGATATCGTTCAGCGTCCTCGGTGATCAGAACCTCAAGGATCAAACGATGAAAATGCTGAACGGCGATAAATCCCGGATCAGAAACATCCTTGGTCCCCGGCTGCAGTTGAAGTTTATCCCGACGCTGGAGTTCTCGCTTGATGATACACTCGACAGGGTTGAGCGCATCAATACGATTATCAAAAAGATCCATGACGAACAGGGTCATGCAGAACACGAATGATATGACGCCGGTGGACGGCGAAGTCTTGCTTGTTGACAAACCTGCCGGCTGGACGTCCTTTGATGTCGTGAACAAACTGCGCTATGCAACGCGCATCAAAAAGGTCGGCCACGCGGGAACGCTTGATCCCCTTGCTACCGGCCTGCTGATTGTGTGCACGGGTAAAATGACAAAGAGCATCGGACGATTTTCCGGTCTGGACAAGGAATACGAAGTTGGCATCCGGCTTGGCGCAAGCACGGCCAGCCACGATGCCGCGACTCCGGTTACGGCAACAGCAAGCATTGACCACGTAACGCCCGATGCGGTTGCGCGCGTTGTCGCGTCATTTCAGGGAGCACAAACACAGCTTCCACCGATGTGGTCTGCCGCGAAAGTTTCCGGGAAGCGCCTGTATGAATTTGCCCGGAAGGGAAAAGTGATTGAACGCAGACCGCGTGCGGTCGTTATTCATTCAATTGAAATTGTGCGGGCGCCACTTCCCGATGTGACATTTACGGTGAAGTGTTCGAAGGGGACATATGTCCGAACCCTTGTAGATGAAATAGGAAAGCGTCTCGGTTGCGGTGCCTTTGTAACGTCCTTGCGGAGGACGAGGATCGGCGATTTTGATATCGCCCATGCGTGGGCTCTTGATGATATCGTCCGCGCCCGTCGTGTTCCGGTTCCCGCCGCCGCATGATTGTTGCCAGTTCGCTGGATGAAATCCGGCACTACGCGAACACCGTTGTCACTCTTGGTTCGTTTGACGGCGTTCACCGGGCGCACCAGGAGATTCTCCGGGAAGTTGTTCAGCGTGCGAGCATGGGAGAGGGACGAAGCGTTGTCATGACGTTCAATCCGCATCCCAAAACGATTGTGGGGAATACACCGGATCAAGTAAGACTTCTCTCGACGCTTGAGGAAAAGAGACGCCACATACAGAAGTCGGGCGTTGATGTTTTGTTCGTCATCCCCTTTACGTATGAATTCTCGCGTCTTTCGTCGGCGGAGTTTTATGAACGGTATGTCGTCAAAGGGATCGGGGTGAGGGAGGTTGTTGTCGGTTACGACCATATGTTCGGCCGCGACAGGGAAGGTGGAACGGATGAGCTTCTGAAACTCGGGCGGCAGAACGGGTTCTCGGTTCTCGCGGTTCAACCGTTTGTCATTGACGGCGAAGTGGTGAACAGTACCCGGGTTCGCAAGTGTCTCGGAGAAGGAAGCGTTGAAACCGCCGCGAAGCTTCTTGGTTATCCGTACTCCTTTGAAGGCACAGTGGTTCGGGGCGACGGGCGGGGCAAAACAATCGGGTACCCCACAGCCAACATCACCGCAGGCGATCCGCTGAAGGTAATACCTGCGAACGGAGTGTATCTGGTCAGTGTCCGCCTGGGTCATGATGCGCATTTCGGAATGATGAACATCGGCGTGCGGCCCACGGTTACCTCGGGAGATCAGAAAACATTGGAAGTGCACATTCTCGATTTTGACAAAAATATTTATGATCAACGCGTGGAGATTACGTTTTTCAAACGGCTCCGCGATGAAAAACAGTTCGCATCGGTACAGGACCTTGCCGCTCAACTTGAGGCCGACAAGTCCCGGACGCGTGAACTTATCGCCATGAAACAATTCATGTATCAATAAGATGTAATAAGAAAGGAGAACGCTTTACGTGGCCATCACGAAGGAACTGAAATCAGAGGTTGTACGGAAGTACGGCAGGAACCCGCAGGACACCGGTTTGCCGGAAGTGCAGATCGCTTTGCTGACCGCGCGCATTAACGACCTTACGCCGCATTTTGACAAGTTCAAAAAGGACCATCATTCACGCGTAGGATTGCTGAAGATGGTCGGCAAGCGCCGTCGCCTGCTGGATTATTTGCAGGAGAAGGACATCACACGTTACAGGAAAATCATCGCTGATTTGCAGATTCGCAAGTAGTTTCTGCAACTGCGTTACCATTTTTTGAAAGACAAGAAAGACGATATGCGAATAGCAAAAGAAGCAACAATCGGCGGCAAGGTATTTTCTCTTGAAACCGGGCGGTTTGCAAAACAGGCCGATGGCGCCGTTATGGCGCGCTACGGCGACACCATGGTATTGGCAACCGTGGTTTCCTCAAAGGAGGAGAAGGAAGGCATCGATTATTTTCCCCTTCAGGTTGAGTACCGCGAAAAAGCAGCTTCGGCGGGAAAGATTCCCGGCGGATTTTTCAAGCGGGAAGCCAGACCATCAGAGAAGGAAATTCTCTCCGCCCGGTTGATTGACCGACCGATCCGGCCGATGTTTCCGGAATGGTTCCAGTATGAAACCCAGGTGATTGTTACCGTGTACTCATCCGACCAGGAACATGATGGTGATATCATCGGCGCATGTGCGGCCTCCGCGGCATTGATGATTTCCGATATTCCGTTTGAAGGTCCGATTGCCGAAGTCCGTGTTGGAAGAATTGACGGAAAGTTCATCGTGAACCCGACGTTCTCGGAACTGCAGAAGAGCGACATGGACGTAACGGTTGCCGGTACGACTGATTCCATCGTGATGGTCGAAGGCGAATCGCACGAAATCTCCGAGAGGGACATGCTTGATGCTCTCGGGTTTGCGCACGATTGCATCCGCCAGATTTGCGATCTTCAACTCGCGCTCGTCAAGGAATCACAAAAGACCAAGCGCACCAAGCCGGCGAAAGACGGCAACGAAGCTCTTGTTGCGGCAGTCCGGGAAACCGTCGGCCGCAAGCTCGCAGATCTTGCGAATACGCCGCTCCTCAAAGAAGACCGCGCACAGAAAACCGGTTTGATTTATGAAGAGACGAGCAAAGCGCTTGCCGAAAAATTCCCGGAACAGGAAAAAGCAATTCATGCGATACTCCATGATATGGAGTATGTTGAAATGCGCGAAATGATTCTTGGAAAAGGAAAGCGCCTTGATGGCCGCGGTTTGACCGACATTCGCCCCATCACCATCGAGACGGGCGTCTTACCGCGTACCCACGGTTCAGCATTATTCCAGCGCGGCGAAACACAGAGTCTTACCACGCTTACGTTGGGGACCAAAACGGACGAACAGATCATTGACGGTTTGCTTCCCACGGACACAAAGCGTTTTATGCTTCATTACAATTTTCCGCCGTTCTCCGTCGGCGAAGTCGGACGGCTTGGCACTACCGGGCGCCGGGAGATCGGCCACGGTAATCTTGCGGAACGCTCGCTGAAAAACATGATGCCCACAGAGCAGGAATTCCCGTACACGGTGCGCATCGTCTCGGATATTCTTGAATCCAATGGTTCTTCTTCGATGGCTACTGTGTGCGCCGCTTCGCTTTCGTTGTTTGATGGAGGGGCTCCGCTGAAGAAAGCAGTGGCTGGAATCGCGATGGGACTGGTGAAAGAGGGTGACCGTGTGGCGGTTCTCAGCGATATCCTTGGCAACGAGGATCATTTAGGCGATATGGATTTCAAGGTTGCCGGAACGAAAGACGGCATCACGGCATTCCAAATGGATATAAAAATCCGCGGTATCTCTCTTGAGATCATGGCGAAGGCATTGGAGCAGGCAAAAGCAGGAAGAATGCATATCCTTGGAAAAATGGAATCCGCGATTGCGTCACCCCGTTCCGATCTCTCGAGCTTTGCTCCACGATTAACGACACTGAAGATTCCCACCGATCTTATTGGAGCGGTTATCGGTCCGGGCGGAAAGAACATTCGTCAGATTGTGAAGGATAGCGGTGCCGAAGTCAATATTGAAGATGACGGAACGATCGTTGTTGCCGCGACATCCAAGGAATCGGCGGATAAGGCTATCAATGCCATCAACAGAATTACCGAAGTACCGGAAGTAGGCAAGGTGTACACAGCGACGGTGAAGAAGGTCATGGACTTCGGCGCGTTTGTAGAATTCCTGCCGGGCAAGGAAGGACTGGTTCATGTTTCGCAACTGGATACAAAGCGCGTGAACAAGCCATCCGATGTTGTTAAGGTTGGTGATGTGTTCGACGTGAAGATCACCGAGAAGGATGATCAGGGAAGATTCAAGCTGAGCCGGAAGGTTCTGATGACGCAGGAAGGGAAGGAAAAGAAGCCGGTCGAGCAGGAATAAGCTTCATTCACAACAAAAAAACAAAACCCGGTGTAAAGCCGGGTTTTTTTGTTTTGGAGCTGTTGTCTTTTTCATAACATGAGGATTTGATGTTTGAACCCGGCAATATCAAGCTCCGCTGTCAACCATCGAATCAAATCCGGTCCGTATTTGTTCATGTAATGAAGAATGCTGATCTCACGTTCCTGAAGTGTCCCGCCGGGCAGAATCGCGGAAGCTGCTCTCTCAATCTGACGCATGGCAACTTCGTTCTTTCGCTTCTGTGCTCCCAATGATTTTTCTTTCAACACGCCCAGATTGATGTCAAACTTGGACTTCACCCCATCCAGGGTCGCGAGCAATGTGGAGTCAATCTCCTTCACGCCGTAACGGAGTTCGTTCAGCGCATCATGAACCCGCGTCACTGCCTCCTGGAAAATCCTGTCCACTTTTACTTCTTCAATTTGTTCGACCACCACGGCTTTGACATGTTCCGGGTTGTCAAAGAACGCGCTGATGTCAAGAGCATATTTCTCCATTGCGCGGTGGACACGTTCTTCAACAAATGAGGCGCTTGCCCGCGGATAGATCACCGGCTGGCGGATGCCGAAATGGTGGTACACCGGGGTCAGTTGTGCCTGGTAGGCGACTTCGGAGGGACCCGCAACGTACGCCGCAGTGGGGAGGAGCATATCCTGGGCAACCGGCCGCAGTACAACATTCGGACTAAGAAGCTCCGGCGTGTTCCCGGCGATACTCAGCAACTCATCCTTGTTGATGAAGTGGCGCGTTCCCCGCAAACTGAAATCATGCTCACGCGGCTCGATGCCGTAGCGTCCGCCTTTATGAAACATGAACAGGTTGACCGATTTTGCCTTCACTTGAGCGTGGTATCGTTGCTCCAGTTCGGCACTGCGCGCAACCACAAGCTGGGAAGTTGTGGGAGATTGTTCGATCTCCCGGACAAACATTGGTGAAAGCAATTTTTTGAGCCGCGCATCATTCACAGAAAGAAACACGAGGCCGTATTCACCGAACAGGTGATTCATCCATGAAGCGAATGCGACGTTACATGTTGTACCGACCTTGTAGCTGTCACGAAGCGCGTTCAAAAGAGGAGCGGTGAATTCGGTTTTTTGGAGATTTGCTTCCAGGGCGGTGAAACATGATTCCAATGTATTATCAAACGTGAGTTCGCCAACCGCCCCCATGTTTTTCTCCGGTAGTTCACCACCGGGGAGATAGTGAATCGAAAATGATTTTGATTCCGCGTCAAGGATGGACGTGTGATTCATTTCAGCAAAATCATGATCCTCGCCTTCAATCCAGAAGACCGGTACAAAGTCGTACTGAGGATATCTGGCCTTCAAACTTTCCGCAAGCTTGATGGCGGTGATGGTCTTGAAGATGGTGTACGTGGGACCACCGAAAAGCCCCACCTGTTGACCGGTGACAACGGCGAAGGTTGTCCGCTTTTTCAGCAGGTCGATATTCAGACCGGTCTTTGGGTGACCGCCGAATGTCCTGTTTTGTTCTGCCAGAACTGTGCAGAGTATTTCCCGGTGGGAATCGGGAAATGTCCTTGCCTGCAGGATCGGTTCCACACTCTGGTCTTCCCTGAAGTTGCAATCATAAAATTGCTGAACTTGATTGAAGTCGTGCAGGTAGTCAAAAAAGAGTTCGGAGAAACCGCCAGCGGCGAGAGGGAGTTGCCGGTAATCAATCCAATTCATTGAGGGGAACTGTTTGAGATTCTGCGAGGATAACCTCTCTTGAACGGCTGTTGCGAGAGGATGAACATGGAGTTTCCAAAGTCCGCACGAATATAACAGAATGACGGGGAGGAATCAAGGTGACACATCCAATGATTGGTGTTAGGCGCTATGGTTATTGACTTTAGAAGGTCGCTTTTGTATCTTGAAAACGCTC
>CAZJYO010000110.1:0-843 GCA_964550275.1 uncultured Chitinophagales bacterium | reverse complement strand
GATTCAGCATTATGAGGTAATTGTTCCTGATATGCATTGTATCAAGATCTGAAGTGATCACGCACCCTTCCCTGATGTGCAATCCTCGCGCTACCAGCTTTTTGTCAGAATGTAATCGAACGTCTTCGAGTTTGAATAGGAAAGCATGATGGCACCAGAGAATACCTCCGGTGATAATACAAAATCTGAACAGCCCAAAGAGCAGCCGAAGTCGGCGCCAGGCCCGCGACCCGGGCTTCCGCCGCTGACATCTTCGCGGCTTGCGTCAGGATCAAGACCTGCGAGCGCTCCAGCTCCTGCGCGACCCGCTGCACCGCCCGTTGCGCCGGCGGCTCCAAGACCTGCGCCGGTTCAACCGGCCGCGGTTTCTCCAGCTCCTTCGCCGGCAACAGTTCCGGCGGCTTCAACTCCGGTTGCAAAACCAACGGTTGCCGCAAAGAAACCGAAACAGGATAAACCGCCTGAAAATGATCAGGGCATCTGGAGGATGAACCGCAAGAACTTCCTCAATGTTGCCGGATGGATGGCGTTTCTCAGTTTTCTCATAACGGCAACGGTGGGCGCGATCAGACTGATGGTTCCGCGTGTATTGTATGAGGCGCCTTCAGCATTCAAGGCGGGATTTCCATCGGATTATGTTGTGGGCGAAGTGAATGAAAAATACAAAGATGAATTCCGCGTGTGGATAGTACGCGATCAGGATGGTTTCTATGCACTTTCAGCAATTTGTACGCACCTTGGCTGTACGCCGCGATGGTTGCCATCCGAAGCAAAGTTCAAATGCCCGTGTCATGGCAGCGGTTACTTTAAAGATGGTGTGAACTTTGAAGGGCCTACGCCGCG
>CAZJYO010000109.1:0-8798 GCA_964550275.1 uncultured Chitinophagales bacterium | reverse complement strand
CTTCAAAAGATCACGTCACAAGAAGATGCCGTGGAGCGCGACAAGCTTGTCGAAGAGTATATCTCAGAAGTCAGACAATCCGGGCGTGCTGTCGTGGAAGATTCAACAGTCCATTTTCTCTACCATGGCAAAGCCGGCCGCGTGTTCGTCGCGGGCGACCTGAACGGCTGGCATCCTTCCCTTGATACATTGAAACGCATTCCACAAACTGATCTTTTCCATCTTGCAAAAACGGTTGATCGAGCTGCGCGATTTGAGTACAAGCTTGTTGTGGATTCCACATGGATGTTGGACACTATCAATCAACAACAGGCAATGGGTGGCTATGGATCAAATTCGGAAATCTGTATGCCGGGTTATTAGCCGCCAAAGGAAATCGAGTTGCGACCGGATATTCCTCACGGGAAGATCGATACCATGAAGGTACGAAGTAACATTCTTGGAAGAACGCATGTCGCCTTTGTGTACAGACCTCCCGGATACCCTGGAGCGAAGCAGAAGTATCCCTCCATCTACGTTATGGACGGGGGCGAGTACCTTTCCCTCGCAATGATGAACAACGTTCTCGACAACCTTATCGCGGACGGACGCATTGAACCTGTTGTTGGAATTTTCCTTGACCCGCGAACGGATATCAGCGATTCAAAAACAAGCATGAGAATGCACGACTATACCATGAGTGATTCGTTCGTCAACTTCATGATAAGCGAACTTTGCCCTCGGGTCATGATGAAGTTTCGGGTCTCCAACGATCCATCACAGACTGCAATAATGGGCGCATCGTTAGGAGGACTGATCGCTACATACGCCGGATGGAGGCATCCTGAACGATTCGGTCTGGTTGCCGCACAGTCGCCGTCCTACTGGTGGAAGGAGCACTCCATGATCATGTTTGCCCGGGACTCGTCCAAGAAAAACATCAAGTTCTACATTGATACCGGCACGATGCGTGATGCGCAGGATGAGTCGAGAACAATGCGTGCCGTCCTCGAAAACAAAGGATACGAACTCCGCTACCGGGAGTACCCGGAAGGCCACAACTGGGTCAACTGGCGCGCACGACTTGATGACATCCTGGAATACTTCTGGGCGAAAAAGAAATGAACAAGCTCCTCCCTCTTCTTCTCCTCTCGTTCGTTTCATCAGCACTATCACAGCACATCGATTCTCTCGGAATCGAAGTGTCGGGTACGTCGCGGGAATATTCGTTCACCAACAAAGAATCCGCGTTTTTGTACGGGCAGACGAACGCGGAAAACACTTCCGGCTGGATGGGCTTCAATGTCTTCGGCCATGAGTTTCTTGATGATTACACATTGGTTGTTGACGAACAAGAATTACACCGATCCGAAGCGTTAAAGACCATGGTGTATCCAGACCGGCTTGTTCGTTACTATGCAAACGGCATCATCGAACGCGTGCAACCCGCAGATAGCCTTGCAGTTTTTTCGGTGAGTATCACCAGTGAACGTCCGGTTGAACTCGCAATTGTTCCTCTTTTCACCGACGGGCGGAAGAAAGAGGACTTTGTTCTGGAGAGATCCGGGCCTACCATTCTCATTGCCCGCGCAAATCATCTTTTTCGTACACCGGAGCAAAACTTTCCGGCGTGGCTTGCGATCCACGGCACGGCGTTGAGTACGATCGAACGGGATCACCAGGGCAAGAATGCATACTCTCCAGTCGTCTGCATCAGCGCGCGTAGCAGGGATCATCTGATAACATTTTCTGTTGGCGATACAAAGGGAGAAGCTGTGCTGGCCGCGCGTATGTTCACCGGTAACGCGGATGGCTACGTCACGAAACGTCGCGAGCGCATGCAGCGCCTTCTTGATGAAACAGCGGTTCACACGGATGACGTCAGATTCGATAAAGCGCTCGCATGGGCAAAACTCTCGCTCGATGCGCTCATCATGAATCAGGTGACGAAAGGGATTTTCGCCGGACTCCCGTGGTTCAACAGTTACTGGGGGCGCGATACATTCATTTCATTACCGGGTGCGTGTCTCGTTACCGGTAGATTCACCGAAGCTAAACAGATTCTCAAGTCATTTTCGGCGTTCCAGGAGCGCGATTCCCTTTCAACAAACTTCGGACGCATTCCCAACATCGTCACGACAACCGATACCGGTTACAACACAGCAGATGGAACGCCACGCTTCGTTATGATGGCTCATGAGTACACCATGCGTTCAGGGGATTCATCCTTTATGCTGGAAGTCTATCCCGTGGTCCTGCGGTCCATTGAGGGAACTCTCAAATATCATTCGGACACTTCAGGATATCTCGTCCATGCAGACGCCGAGACTTGGATGGATGCAGTCGGGCCCGAAGGACCCTGGAGTCCGCGCGGAAACAGGGCAAACGACATCCAGGCGCTCTGGGCTCAACAGCTTGAAGCCGGAATCTGGTTTGCGACACAACTCGGAGATGTGGTGTCCGCGCATCAGTGGAATACCACACTCATAAAACTCAAAAGGAATTTTCAGCGGGACTTTATCACGGACAACCTCGTTGTCGATCATCTCAACGCTGACGGATCGAAAGACAAGCAACTCCGGCCTAACCAGATATTCGCGCTCAATCTTCTTGATACAAAGACGGCAACCAATGTCGTGGAAGTTGTTACTTCAGCGTTGACTTACGAATATGGTGTCGCTTCCCTTTCACAGTCGGACGAGAACTTCCATCCGTATCATCAATTCAGCACGTATCCGAAAGACGCCGCATATCACAACGGCACAGTGTGGACGTGGCTTCAGGGTCCGGTGATTTCAGCTCTTTGCCGGTTTGGCCGCAAGGATCTTGCGTGGCGCGTAACTTCAAACAGCGTGAACCAGATTCTCGATTGGGACGCGGTTGGCACTCAATCCGAATTGCTGGATGCGCTGCCGAAACCGGGTAAAGATCAGCCGGAGGCATCAGGAACATTTTCCCAGGCATGGAACCTCGCGGAGTTCGTCCGTAATTTCTACGACGACTATCTCGGCATCCGCCTCGCACGCTACAACCATTTCCTCTCAATCCGTCCACAACTTCCACCGCAACTTGGCAACGTGAAAGCCACCATCAATCTGAACGGACGAAGTGTTCCCGTTGAGATCAACGAATCCGGGGGAGAGATTTTCATCAACGGCAAGAATTTTCGCGTGGGCGGCCTGGTGACCGTTGAACAGCCAACATCCGATGGGAGAATCGCGCGAACAACGGCTCATATTCGTCGCGGAAACACTCTGAGCTTTAAGCTTGACAAACAAAAGGTCCGCGTTCAATCCGGATCGGAACGCGTTGAAGCAACAACACAGGTTACGAGCCCCGAGGCAACATTGCGCAAAACACTTTCACTTGCCAAGCCCAATCTCAAAGCCGGATTGAAATCGCTCAAAGGTCCTGACTATCCGCTTCTGCCACACACGTTGGTGAAAAGGGTGAACCCCAAGGCAAAGACACTTGTGCATGAGTCTGATCCTTCCGGCGATGACAGAGGTCTTGGGAAGAGTTCGTACACATATCCGACCAATCCTCATTTTGTTCCGGGCTGTTTGGACATTACCAATGTTTCTCTCAGCGCGGATGATTCACTTGCCTTCTTTTCCCTGAAGTTTCGTTCCCTTTCAAATCCCGGCTGGCATCCTGAGTATGGCTTTCAACTGACGTACGTTGCAATCGCGATTGATTTGGATGGAAAGAAGAATTCGGGAAACCAAGCGGTTCCACGAAATTCCGGCTTCGTTCTTGACGAATTAGTCGCCTACGAGCGTCTTGTCTTGGTTGGCGGCGGCATTCGCGTTGAGGATGAAAACGGGAAAATCCTTGCAGCGTATGTTCCCTCGCCCACCGATGTTTCCAAGCCTCTGGGAAATACCGCCACATCAACAATAGAGTTTGCGGTCCCACTTTCCTATCTTGGTACATTCAATCCCCAAAGTGCTTTCACCATACTTGTCGGCGCCCAGGATGACCACGGCGGTTCAGGGCTTGGTGAATTTCGGACCGTGAATGCTGTTGCGGGCGAATGGAATGGCGGCGGGAAGACCGGGTCCGCGACTTCTAATATGTATGACATGATGACGACAACTTTTTCCAATCAACGATAATCCAACACACCGAGGACAACACCATGCCTGATCAACCCAAAAAGAAGGGGCTTCCCTGGAAGAAATGGCTGACCATTTTCATCCTGACGCCCATCCTGCTGTTTGCGCTGTACACCTGGTTTGTTTTGAGCTGGAGTTACTCAAACGGCGAGCGCGCGGGATATGTTCAGAAACTCTCCAAGCAGGGATGGTTGATTAAAACGTGGGAAGGTGAGCTTGCAATGGTCAATGTGCCCGGGGCAATGCAAGAAAAATTCTACTTCAGTGTGCGAAGTGACGAAGTCGCTGAAAAGATCAATCAGCATATCGGCAAACGTGTCGCCCTCGTGTACGAACAGCATGTCGGTATCCCGACGACAGCGTTTGGCAACACGGAGTATTTCATCGTGGATGTGAAAGTTTTGGAATAGGGATTTCAGGAGGACACCTACATGTGCCGCAACATCAAAACGCTTTTTAACTTTGATCCACCAGCAACGGAAGAAGAAATTCGGAGCGCGTCGGAACAGTTTGTGCGGAAGTTGAGCGGATTTACGAAGCCATCGAAGGCGAATGAGGCAGCGTTCAATCGTGCTGTAAAAGACGTGACAACAATTGCCCGGACACTTGTGTACTCGCTTGAAACGAACGCACCGCCACGCAATAGAGAGATTGAAGCCGCAAAAGCGAAGATGAGAGCCGAGGCGAGGTTTGGGTAGAGGGAATGATGATTTGAGATTTGGTTCTCTTACCCCTTCACACTCCCCAGTGTTAATCCTGACACAAGGTACTTGCTGAGCGCGAGAAACAGCACCACCACCGGTATCGCGACGATAATGGAAGACGCTCCGTAGAGCCCCCACTCTGTGGTCATGTTTGCCTCAAACGATTTCAATCCGAGCGGAAGAGTCCATAAATCCGAATCCTGCAAAATCTGCGCGGCAACCAGATACTCGGACCACGCCGTCATGAATGAAAACAGAGCAGTAATCACCAACGCAGGCGTCGCAAGCGGCAGTATGATTTTGTAAAATGCCTGGAACTGATTACAACCATCAATCCTCGCCGCTTCTTCCAAACTGTACGGGATCGTATCGTAGTATCCCTTCATTGTCCAGATGGTAAACGGAAGGGCCGTGGCAGTATAAATAACAATCACTCCGAAGAATGTATTGATGAGCCCGAACTTTATCAACATGATATACAATGGCAATAACAGCATTGTTGCGGGAAACATCTGCGTTGTTAGAAGTGTGAGCAACCCCATTTTCTTCCCGATAAACTTGAACCGCGAAAACGCGTAGCCCGTCATCGAAGCAAGTACCGTCCCCGTTATTGTCACCGCCAGCGAAACCAGGAGACTGTTCATCAGCCAAGTGAGAAATGGACGGTCGCGGAACAAGGCGACATAAGATGAAAGCGTCGCGTTATCCGGAATAATTTCCAGTGTGGTGGAAAGAAGCCGGTCAGATGGCCGCAGGGAAATTGTCAACACCTGCAACACGGGATACAATGCGATCACTGAGAAGAAAACAAGCACCGCATAGGAAAGCACAATCCGTATCGAACGCTTGGAGAACATTCTCAGTACGCCGCCTCCGTTGCTTTCGTTTTGCGCATGAAGGTCAAGCTGAATACCAGAAGGATTGCGAAAATCACCATCGATAGTGCAGCGGCATAGCCATAACGATATAGATTGAACGCGGCTTTGTACACGAACGAGACAAGAATATGGGTTTGGTCAGATGGTTCACCGGCATTACTTACCAGCCAGACGATATTCAGGTTGTTGAAGGTCCACACCGTCCCAAGTGTAATTGCAGGAATCATCACGGGACGAAGAAGCGGAATAGTAATCTTCGTGAGCTTGTGATACCATGAAGCACCGTCGATATCCGCCGCTTCGTACAACTCATGGGGAATGCTCTGCAAAGCGCCAAGCGCTATTACCATCATGAAGGGAAAACCGAGCCAGACATTGGTGATAATGCACGCGATAAACGCCTCCGTCGGGCTTTTCAGCCATTCCACCGCGGGAAGACTCAGATACTTGGTGAGAATAAGATTGATCGAACCATACTCATAATTGAACATGCCGCGCCATGTAAGCGCAACAATGTATTGTGGAATCGCCCAAGGGAGGATCAGTAACGTCCTGAACAACGGCTTCCCTTTGATTTCCTTCTGGTTGATGACCATAGCCAGAAACACACCGATAACAACATGAAAGAAAACATTGACCACCGTCCAGATGATTGTCTTAAAGAACACGACGTAGAAATCCGGCTGAGTCGGTTCTGTAAAGACTTTCACATATTGTTGCGGACCGATGATCGACCAGTCCTTGATGTGGCGGAGGTTCATGTTCGACAGGGAGATCACCACGTTGTACAGGAAGGGATAGAGAACCGTCGCAAACAGGATGAGAAATGCCGGCACGACCAGTACGGCGATAAAAAGTTTATGGTGAACGCGGTTCATGCTATTCGTTCATCTCGGCGATTTTTCTCATGGCAAGTTCCTGCATTTCACGCGCTGCGATTTCCGGGGTTTTGGCGCCGCCCAGGACCGCTTGATAGCTTGGCCGCATCGAATCCCAGATCGCGCGCAGTTCAGGCACCACTGGCATCAGCCGGCCTCGTTCGATCTGCTTCGCTGAGTTGCGCAGAATATCGTCGCTTTGCACAAACTCGGATTGCACGGCGGCAATGCGCGTTGGCATCGTTCCCAAGGCGCGCGCTGTTTGCAGTTGGCGTTCAGGATCCATCAGGAATTTGAGGAGCGAAACAACAAGCGCTCGCTTCTCTTTCGGGACATTCGCATTCAAAGAAAACCCTTTCGGTGACACCATCGGCGCGCACCATTGCCCGGTCTTGGTAATCATCGGAAGGGGCGCAACACCAACGTCAATGCCTGCCTTTTTGTAGCTTGCCCACGACCAATCACCGTTGATAATCATCGCGCTCTTGCCATCCTTGAAAAGGAGATCGGCGATGTTGTAATCCGCCTCGCCGGGAATAATCTTGTAGGTGTCGCGAAGGTCGCGTATGAATTTCAGTCCGTCAATCGTACCCGGACTATCAAGCGTCGGAACTCCATCCTCTGTCATTACCCATCCGCCAAAGCCGGTCATAAACGGAATAAAAAAGAAAGGCTCCGTATAGTTCCATGTCAGCCCATAAATATCGCTTCTTCCATCACCATTGGTATCGGCAGTGATCCGTTTCCCCACGGCGATAAGCTCTTCATCCGTTTGCGGCGGAGCAGGCAGCATTTTTTTGTTGTACACGAGAGCGAGGTGATTCCCGAGTTTGTCAGCCATCTGATAGACGTGACCCTTGTATCGTGTGAGGCCCATCGGGATGAATGAATCCAGGAATTCCTTTTCGAAAAGATCCTCGAGCGGGACAATAATGTTCATGACTTCGAATGGGCCGACCATATCCGAAGGCCCGTACACAAGATCAGGTCCTTGTCCGGCAATCGACGCTACGATGAATCCGGAACGAAGCTCCTCTGTCTCCTTATAGATTTGCTCCGCGGTAACGCCGGGGTTCAGCTTCATGAACTCCTCGAGCTGCGCCTCAAGGATCTCACGTTCATCCACGCGCATCTGATGCCAGATGACAATGTGGTTCGGATCGGCTTTGCGCTGGCAACCCGATGTCATCACGATACAAAGAAGCAATGCTATAAGCGATGCAGAGAAACGCATGATCAGAATTCGAAGATGAAACATTGGCCGGGAGTCAGAGCGACGCGCAAGTGGCCTTCCGTCAACGTAAGCTTCTTGCCACTGATAAGATCAACGACAGACTTTTTTGAAGTATCAATGCGAACATTGGTCTTTTCCTGCCCCGTTTTGTTTGTGCTCGACTCAATCGCAAGACGCTTTCGCGGTTTCTCCGATGTTCTCGCAAACGCAAAGATATGATCATTGTCGTCATGAAGCATTTTCACAGAAGAGGGATCTCCATTGACAATCATGCCTTTGTATCGCGCGCGAATACGGGAAATGGTTTGCACCCATTTTACAAATTGATGCTTGGCCGTCCAATCGTATGCATACTCGCTAAACAGCGGAAGCGTCTCTGATGGGAAACGCTGGAGATCGTCGTGAGAGAAATCGAGGCCGGTGTTAATGGGAAACTTCTCCCCGATCTCAAATCCGGAATGGATGAACGGAATTGCGGGAATGAAATTATTGATAAGCCAGGCCCAGCGTGCGTACGCAATGCCGCCTGGACGCGCCGCAGCTCTCGGCGTGTTGTGGTTTTCCGGCGTCGCAAAAAACGGAATCGGAAATCCTTCGCGCTCGAATCGTTTGACCAGGTTTTTCATTCGCGGCGGATGGTGTTCGTCAATCCACGTGAACCCGAATACGGCGTTGTATCCTTCTTCCCTGCTTTTGTGCGTCACGGAGAAATTCTCATCCCAGAAAGCAAAATCGGGATCAATAGAGCGCGCAACGGCAACAAGTTCACGCTTCAAATCCATCGGCAACGCATGCCCCATGTCAATCATGACGCCGTCAATATGGAACTCACGCTGATAGTAAGGAATGATCCCCACAATCCTGTCCCACAGCGGACGGTTGATGTGTGCCGGGGAAGCAAGGCGGCTGTCATACATGCGTATGGTGTTATACGCGATGTAGTTGAAGTCGTGGTGATTGTACATTCTCAAGTACGTAACGTCTCCCCACGGCGGCTGGTTGTCATC
>CAZJYO010000108.1:7708-8938 GCA_964550275.1 uncultured Chitinophagales bacterium | reverse complement strand
GGTATACTCTTCATTTTAGCCGACCGCTTCAGATGTATCGACTGCGTGAAGTTTATGAGCTTCATCCCGATGTGATTTGGGCTTCGGCGGGCGGGTTTGCCGGTGACGGATCACGAATTGAATTTTTTGAGAAGAATGGAGTTTTGCACTTCTCGTTTTCGATAGGGTGGGGAGATTGCTCAGCCGGTTGTATCAGTAGGCACTATTGGTATATCACGGTGACTCGATCAGGTGACGGATGGCATGCAGAATTGGAGGAATCATGGCGCAAAAGTCGCACTCCGATGGTTAACCGTTGGAACAATCCGGCGCGTTATGCGATGACACAATTCTCCTCTGCAGATTCGGTTTTTTCTACTTTCGATCATCCACTATGGTGGCATCGAAGACATGCAATTGAAGGCGTGTGGCGACTCTTCACTAAGAATTTTCCGTGGGTGGGGGAAGATATTGGTTCGCATTGGTACGAACTCCGAAATCAAATCGTTATAAGGCAGGCCGAACTCATTCCAAGGTTAATATCCATCGCGCGGAATGACCCTGACTCTGATGTGCGCGCATCTGCCGATACGGCACTCACCCGTATCTGGGGAACAATGGTACAGCGAAACTATGACTTCGCGAAGACCGGCTTCTCCATGAAGTTGCAGATGAACAATGTCGGCGCTCTCGGTCGAATCAGTTATCCACCGTTCAGCCCCGTTCCAAATCCTCCGGCCGATTCCATCGGGCTTGAGTATCCAACCGGCAATGACCATATGTGGGGCGGCGGAATCTGGGTTGGTGGAAAACTCGATACTGCAAGAAGCGGAACCGGACCTCAACGGAAACTTGTTTCCGTTTCGTATGAGGGTTGGACGGGACCGTACTATGAATTCTATCCCGGCACTAACACAGCCGATTCGTTTTGGGTCGCGAATCGTTCGATGATATCTCCCCCACAGGGCTGGAATGACTACTGGGGCTCGTCACTTCCCTTTGATCCGATTTCCGACCATGACTTGTACTCTACTTTCACCGACACAGCTGTCATGCCCTCCGGTCACCTCCCTCTCAGACTGAAAGTCATCCAGAGTTCTCATGCTTGGAATCATCCGTCAGCCGAAGGGATTCTCATCCTCGAATACAAACTCATTAATGTTGGTACCAAGACAATTGATAGTGCTTACATCGCAATGTTCCTGGAACCCGACTATTTTTCTCCGGGACCTCAATGGCCTTCGTGCTTCA
>CAZJYO010000108.1:0-7698 GCA_964550275.1 uncultured Chitinophagales bacterium | reverse complement strand
CTTGGATTCAACACGGCCTCTAGACTCCTTGAAACATAACGCTGTATCATTCGCTGGCGGTAACACACCACCAAGCGATTTCAGTAAATATCAAATGTTGGCCAATGCGGAAATTGACCCCGACCCGCAAGCGTATTGCGATGAAAGGTTGTTGTACAGTGTCGGACCATTTACGATCCGCCCGTCCACTGATTCAGCTCCTGATACGGTGAAGGTTGTGTTCGCATTTGTATCCGGCATGAATGTTTCGGAGCTTCTCTTCCATGCAGAACAAGCCTTGGTGATTTACAACAATCCGCCGACTTCCATCAAAGGGAATACGGAAGTCCCAACAGCATTTTCCCTGAGTCAAAACTACCCCAACCCCTTCAACCCTTCAACAAATATCAAATTCCAAATACCAATCTCCGGCTTCGTTTCGCTAGAGATCTTCAATGTTCTCGGACAGAAAGTGCGCACGCTGGTGAACGAGAAACGGGAGGCCGGTGAGCATGTCGTTCAGTTTGATGCTAGCGGATTGCCGAGCGGCGTATATGTATATCGCTTGCGCGCTGGAGAGTTCAGCCAGAGCAGGAAGATGATTTTGGTGCGATAGCGAACTACAACGTCGCCGTCACACCGAGGATTGCCCGCCGCCCAATCAGCGAGCCGCCAAAAAGTTCATAGTGGCTCCGGTCCAACACGTTTGTTACGTTAAGACCTACGGAGAATATCTCGCTGAGCTGGTAGGTCGCTCCGAGGTTCACCATTGTGTACGCAAGCACTTTCCCTTTAAAAATCCCCGCCGCCCAGTCAAAGGTTGGAACATACTTCACCGAAACATCCGCACCGAGCCGGCCTTCCGTGTATGAAATGCCGCCGTTGAGTTTGTGTTTCGGTGAGTTCGGAAGCAAGGCATCATTTGCATTCTGCTCCTTCACTTCAAAATCGAAGAAGGCGTAGTTGCCGAAGAGCCGGACGTGGTCGCCAAGATAGAAATTGGCCCCAACCTCCACCCCCATCTCATTGACACGCCCCGCATTGCCGTATGACCAGACTGTCCGCGTGATCGTTTCGCCGGGAAGCACAATCTGTCCCGGATAATTCGGGTTCACGCCGGGAGCCAGATCCGTGATGAAATCGCTCAACTGGTTGTAGTATCCGTCAACCGTGACAAAAAGTGATTTGCCCAACGCGCCCTTGTAGCCGATTTCATAACCGGTGATCTTTTCAACCTTAAGCTGATCGTTTCCAAAATACACCAGGTTTCGCGTCGGATGCTTGACGTACAGGAACAGCTCGGAATAGTTCGGCGCCTGGAATGCCTTGTTGTACGTAACGCGGAAGGAGTGATCGGTGACCGGCGTCCACACGAGCGCAACTTTGGGCGAGAACTGCGTCGAATGCAGCGAGCTGTAATCCACGCGCGCCGCCGCCACGGATTTGAACTCGTCCGAGAACCTGTATTCCAGTTGTGTGTACACGCCGCCGAGATTATCAATATGCGAGACGAGCGTCAGCGTCCCCTCCGTATCCACCGACTGGTTCCTATGGGAAGCGCCGACCACGACAAACAATTTGTCCTGGATGGCGTCGAACCGGTACTGGGCATCGATCTGCGCAATGGTGGATTGCTCTTCCAGAGGCAGTCCGGTCGAAAGCGAAATCTGCGGCTTGATGGACTCTCTCCCTGCAACCCAGAGCTGCGCGTAAAAACTTTCCTCGCTGTAACTTACGCGACCCCACGGCTTCACTGCTTTCGGAACCTGAACTCGTCCGATGCCGGTCACAAATATCTCGTTCTCCACCCTGGAGGTGCCGCCTTCAAATGTGACAACTTCACCGGGTTCAAACTCATAATCCAGGCGCGCAGATCCATACGTGGAGGCAACTTTCGCAGGATCAACCGGCACGACCTCCGTGTTCAGAAACGGATTGAAGCCATCATACTCGAATGGGTACGTCAAACGCGAAACACTCCAGGAATCACCCTGGAAAAAACCAATGTTCATTTTGTAAGACCAGCGATCCGAAACGCCCGCGTACCGTCCATCCATGCGCAGGGTGTTTTTCTCCCCGCCGGCGGTTGTCAATTTCAATCCGGTAATATCCCTGGGCTTTGGGGTAAGGATATTGATGACGCCGTTGAACGCATTGGCGCCGTACAATGCGGAGCCGGGCCCGCGAATGAGTTCCAGTGTACCGAGATCTTCAACCGGCACGGAGAGCCCGTTCCATTCCTGCGAGCCGAGAAACGCTATCGCGAGGTCGCGACCATCCAGCAGAACCAGCAAACGACGGTTGAGCGAACTGTTGAAGCCGCGCGTATTCACGTTGAAATCGTTGAGGCCGTTTTGTGCAATCTCAACGCCAGTCTGCATCTCGAGAAGCTTGGGCAGTTGCCCGCTCACCGAACCGAGGGAAATATCACGCGCATTCAACACTGTTACCGCCGCGGGCGCATCCGTTATTTTTTCACTGCGAAGCGAGGCGCCATAGACAACCACCTCGCCCTGTTGAACCGCCACATCTGCAAGAGAAACATCCCTGATGACAATACCGCCCTGTTCAAGCGTAATGCCGGAAATTTCCTGCGTCTCGTATCCGACGAGCCGGAAGACCAATGTGTATGTTCCGGGTTCAACACTTTTGAGTTCATACTTTCCCTCATCATCCGTGGCGGCACCCATCGGTGTTCCCTTGATCACCACATTCACAAGGGGAAGCGGCTGGCCGTTTGATTTGTCGGTCACCGCGCCTCGAATGACTCCCGAGGGCTGCGTAAACGCAGTGTAGGCGCTCATGGAGAGAATACATGCGAGAAAAAGAACGCGTGCGGGCAGACTGTTCATGGGTCGAAGCATGATGAGTCCTTTTGGGATGTTGGTTCCGGAGGAAAATAAAAGGGGCTGTTGAACAGCCCCTTTGCATATCACCGGTTAGAAATTCTTTGACTGAAGAACGCGGAAGTGGCCGATGTTTTCCGTGTCCTCGACGATGCGCACCTGTATTGGTCCGACAGCGTCCTCAAACCAGATGCGCGAGGTTGTTGCATCATCCTGGAAAACAGTTCCACTGACGGTAATCCTGCGCCACGTGCGCGAACGGTAGGTGTTGTGGGTGGAATGGGAAACACTGCTGTCGGTGATTGTTTCCACTCCTTCCATGATACCGAAGATCTGGAGGCGAACCTGCGCTCCACCGGTTCCGGTATATGTCGAATCAAACGCAGTCCAGCTTTGGCCCGTTGATCCCATACCCTGGCTCGGACGTGCAACGGCAACCCAGATCAATGTGTCGTTGGCCGTTGAACCGTAAGCGATGCCAAACAAGCGTTTGAACGGTCCGATGGATTGGATGAAGTGAATGTCCCCCACTGAATCCTTTTTAATAAGGAGGGTCCGCACGCCACTGCCTGCAGAAGTTGTTGTGCTGTCAACAACCCCGGTTGCCGTACCCCCGATGGGTGTCGGCACGGTTGCCGCGAGTATGGTCCAACTTGTTCTGTACACGCCACCCGGATCGGGAATGGGTGTTCCTGTACCGTTCTCCGTTGCATAGCCCTCGTAAATGTATTGATGACCAACAACCACGGGGAAAAAGTCGGCATTGATTGGAACGATTTGCGTCGCAGGAGGTGACGTCGTTTCGTCGTCACTGCAACCGATGAGGAAGACAGCCGCGATCAGAACGGCAAGGCCCGTCAGGCCATGGGAACGCTTCATGGGGGAATCTCCTATTGAATGTGAATGCAAAAACTGCTGACGAAGATAGCACAAGCACATGAAAGTATCAAACATTAAACCTGAAATGGACGACATCGCCATCCTCAATACTATACTCCCTGCCTTCAACGTGCAACAGGCCGGCATCTTTGACCGCCTGTTCCGAGCCGAGGCGGACAAGGTCATCGTACTTGATAATCTCGGCGCGGATGAACCCTTTTTCAAAGTCGGAATGAATGACTCCGGCCGCCTGCGGCGCGAGCGCGCCCTTGTGCACAGTCCAGGCGTGAACTTCCTTCGGCCCGGCGGTAAAGAATGAGATAAGATGAAGCAGGTCGTATCCTTCGCGGATAAGCTGGCTCAACCCGGATTCGTTCAGCCCGAGTCCCTGGAGAAACCCGGCCCGATCGCCCTCAGGCAATTCTGCCACCTCGGCCTCGACCGCGGCACTAATGGTAACAACCTTGGATCCTTCCTTTGCAGCAACCTCACGGACGGTCTTGACGTGGGAATTCTCCGAAATAATATCCCGCTCATGGACGTTGCACGCGTACATCACGGGCTTGTTCGTCAGGAGATGAAGATCGCGCATCAGCAGTGCTTCGTCATCCGATTTCACTTCAAGATAGCGCGCAAGACGTCCGCCGAGAAGATGGTCGCGCAAACGCGTATAGAATTCCGCTTCCGCTTTGATTTTCTTGTCGCCTGTTTTCGCCCGGCGCTCCGCCTCGGACGCTTTCTTCTCAACCGTCTCCAAGTCCTTAAGGATTAACTCTGCTTCAATCACTTCAATATCACGACGCGGGTTCACGCTTCCGTCAACATGAATGACATTCGCGTCTTCAAAACAGCGGACGACATGGACAATCGCGTCCACTTCCCTGATATGGGAAAGAAACTGGTTGCCGAGACCTTCACCTTTACTCGCGCCCTTCACGAGTCCGGCAATATCCATAAACTCAATTGTCGTCGGAACAATCTTCGCAGGCCGATACAAGGCAACCAACGCGTCAACCCGTGTATCGGGCACAACCACAACACCGACATTCGGATCGATGGTGCAGAAAGGATAGTTCGCGGCTTCTGCGCCTGCAGAAGTTATCGCATTAAATAACGTGGACTTTCCGACATTGGGAAGTCCCACAATTCCACAAGTAAAACCCATGATAAAAAAGCGCGCGAGATAGTGATTGAGGACAGTACAAAATTATGGAAAATGCGGCGGAGTTACAACGACCTTGAACGTGAAAACAGCTGGCGGAGTTCTTGTGCCTGAACGAAATCCGCATCGGCATCCTTCCAAAGGTCCGACAGCCGGCTGCCGATCTCGGCAGTCATTCGTGCGTCGCCCTGCGCTACATACGCTTTCATCAGGGTAAGAAGCGCCTCGGGTGCATGGGGATTTATGCTCAATGCCTCTTCACAAGCATCAAACGCTTCCTCAAGCTCGCCTTCCTTAATGGCAATCTCGGCAATTTGCCGAAACACTACCGGGCGCGTCAATGGCGTGCTGATCTCAAGGGCTTGTTCACAAGCAGTGCGTGCGGCGCCGTAATCGCCCTTGCCAGTCAGGAGCTTTGCCTGAGCAAGACGGAAGCCAAGCATCGCCTGGGATTCCAAAAGATTCAGGCGGCCAAGCGCGGCTTCGGCGTTGTCAAGTGCGGCGGTTGCCAATGCTGTATTCCCCGATTCGAGATATGCACTGACGAGACCGTACGCCGCGCCAAGGTTTGTCGAATCAGCAGAAAAAGCTCTGGTGTACATTGCGATGGCCTCGGCGTACCGGCCCGCACGATAGTTCAAGTCCGCATGCGCCGTTATCCGCGCGGCTTCAAGTTGCTCACTCTGCGGCATGTGCCGGAAACCTTCGTCATATTGTGCGCCCGCCGCCTTCAGCTTTCCAAGAATCCTGTACACATTGCCGATCTGATTGATTGCGTACCAATAATCGCCTTTCAGATTGAGCGACTGGCGGTACTGTTCAACGGCCTCATCGTAACGCCCCACACGCAAAAGAAGGTCGGCGTAGCTCGCGCGGGGATCAGCGGCGCCGGGAACAAGCCGGATGTACCGCGCCATGTAGTCGAGCGCCTTCTCCTGGTCGTTCATCGTCGAATATGCATAACCGAGCGTCATTGCCGCCGGCGCGTACGTCGTATCAAGCTCGCTTGCCTTGTGATACAAAACCAACGCGCTGTCAAGGTGCTGGAACAATTCGTGAATTTGTCCGCGGAATAAATACGGCTCCGGATCATCGGGATGAAGGGCAATCAGGGAATCAGCGAGCACAGCGGCTGCTTCATTTTCAAAAGAGATCCGGTGGCTCCACATGCGGATGAACAGCCGTTCGCCGTGGGTGGCGTTCGCCGCGCGATCAAGGGCGCCGGCAATGTGTTCGCGCGCCATCGCTTCGTCGCGGGCACTCGCCTCAACGATTGCCAGCCGCGCCCACGCCATGCCGAAAGCAGAGTCGTGCCGGATTGCCTGTGCAAAAGAGTTTCTCGCTTCGGTGAGGTAAAATTGTTGCGTCAAATGCACTCCCTCGGTGTATGCCGCAAGCGCTTCGGGAGACGAGGTGGAAAGCTTCGGATCCTCGGGCACACATCCCGCGCACAGGAAAACAAGAAAGCAAAAAATGTGTAAATGTCCGGAATTCATGGTCTAACGGTTGATGCTCTATCTGAAAATACGTCGGTGAACGGATTGGTGTTGCAGTGAAGGAGTGAATACAAAGGAACAACCTCCCGCCGTCGCGTTACTTGTCTCCAAGAGGCGGGGTTCCCGATTGGAGACGCTTCAAACGTTCCAATGCAGATTCCACATTCTCAATGTTCTGTTCCACGAGGGCAAAATAGTAATCCCGTTTTTCCGGAGGAGCGGTGGAGGACTTCAACAAATCCGAGGCAACCCGGATAATGCCGATCGAATTCCTGATATCATGGCAGATATCCTGAAGGGCCGGCAAGAACTCCGGCGGGGGGGTTTGAGATTTCAGTTCCGTCGGAACCTCTATTTGGGTTCGCCAAGAAATACCGGCTTTTCCTCTCTTATCAACGCGGATACCGTTTTGATCAAAACATTGATATCGGAAAGCTTGTCAAGAGCATAATCTGCAACAGTTGCGCGAAGCTGGCGTTTGGTTTTTTCATCGAGGTACGCGGAAACAACAAGCACTTTCATGTCATGATCTGCCTTACGGCCCTTCAGAAGTTCCAACACCTGAAGCCCGTCCACTTTCGGCATGCGAAGGTCGAGAATCACCAGTTGCGGTTTGATCTCGCCGATCATCAACAGACCTTCATAGCCGTCATCAGTCGAATTGATTTCAACGGTGGGCAACTCGGTCTTGATCGCATTCGACAGCATCTTGGTGTAGTCAACATCATCGTCAATAATCAGAACATTCGTGGTCCGTTCATCGACGAAGTCAAAGGGAATATCCATGCCGGTGGTATCAAGAAATTTCTTGACGTTCGCCGGCCAGACACGGTAATGCCCGCCGTATGTCGTGAAGGCCTTAAGCCCTCCATCGTAGATCCAATTCAGAACTGTCTTCTTGCTGACACGACAGATGTCAGCAACCTGCCCAACACTCAACGGTTTCTTATACGTAATGCCCATGTATTCTTTCTGCTAGTAGTACCGTTTTCCCCGCTTTTCGTGTTCCAAGATAGACTATTAAGGTTTTGAAGTCAAGTAGCTTATCCAAGGAACCAAAAGCATATCGGGAAGTAAGGTCATTAAGAGCGCATACTTTCGATATTGCCAATCTCACGAAGCAAATCCTTCTTGGTAAAGGTGGACTTGCTCATGAGTCCGGAAACGTAGTTCCCGAGTTGAATCTGCGTTTCCTGATCCATTTCCATGGAGGTCAGGACAATGATGGGGATACCCCTTGTGGCCGGAATTTGTTTCAGTTGGTAGGCAACGTTGAACCCCGAGACCTCCGGCATAATCAGGTCGAGAATGATGAGGTCGGGATGCTCGCGGGCTG
>CAZJYO010000107.1:0-8995 GCA_964550275.1 uncultured Chitinophagales bacterium | reverse complement strand
ACCGATCTCCTTTTTGATTCTGCGTTGTGCCGCTTCAACATACTCCCGCACTAATTGATGGAAGTGCTTCTCGCCCCGTTTCTTTTCCTCCAGAACCTGAAGGAGCCGGACGGCGCCCATCCGAAAGCTCTCCGTGGAAATGATATTGCCATTCGATGCGAGTGTTATCTCCGCGCTGCCTCCGCCGATATCCACCAACATCGCAAGCTTGCCCTTGAGATTGACCTTGTCCGCAACAGCAAGATGGATGAGGCGCGCTTCCTCCTCCGGACCGATGACCTCGATCTCAACGCCCGATGCCTGGGCAACCCGGTCAACAAACAACTCCTTGTTAAATGCTTCACGCGTGGCGCTGGTGGCAACAGCTTTCACCCATTTGGCGCCATGCTGGTCAATAACGTTTTTGAATCGAATAAACGCTTCGACCGCGCGTTCAATGGTTTCCTCGGAAATAGACCCTTGCGTAAAAACATCCTGTCCAAGGCGGACGGGATCGCGGAGATTTTCGGCAACAGTCAGGTTCTTTTCACTGTCAAGATTTCCAATGACAAGTCGAAGAGCATTGGTTCCTACATCAATGGCTGCAAGTGTCGGCATGAAATAGTCTGATACAAAAGTGGATGTTACAAGGAAAGAGGGAGAATCACTGCAAAAAGATAGGGAGAAGGACTGTGAAGGTCAAAAAGATGCACTTCAGGATCAACCGAAGACCGGGCTTGTCATAGGAACAAGGGGGCCACCGTCAGCAGTGTCCAAATCAGCCAGAGAGAGCCAACCAGAACAAACACCTTTGAGATTTCCCTGTCGAAAAGCCACGCTAATCCCAAGGCCACAATATAGATTTCCCAGATAGTAAAGAGATTGAACCGTGAAGCAAGAGCGAATCCGGGCGTCATGGGAGAATCCAGAAACAGCAAGGCAAGACTTGGAGTGGCGAAAATGGAATCCGTGGCAACCATAATCAGGGCCGTCACAATGCGTTCAACGGATGCGATCAACAGCGCGAGAGAAACTACGGTTACCACGATCATGAACGGCGCCTCACGCGCCATCACGGATTTTCCCAGTTGCCAGAGAAGGAGCCCGACAGCAAAAAGAAAAATCGTTGTTCCGATGAATGTCCCCATGAGCTGTGCGAAGAAGAAGGAAACCGTTCCCGGAGAAACAAAACCGAAAATCCATTGCGCCTGCTCTGGCGTGATGGTTCCTTGTTGGACAAACTGGTCCAGTTGGGGTTGTATCTCGTGTTCGGCAAGCAAACGAAAATGGCTGGCGATGGATTCCTTGGCCACAACAAAATACATTGTTACAGCCGTGACAACAGAATAGATGAGAAGGGGAAGAATCCAATCGCGCCGCGTTGCAGTGGAAGGCAATCGCTCGAACATCTCGTTGGGCGCATGGAATATGCCGAAGGCCTTTTGAGTAAAAGTCATTGACACTGGGATTTGTTTATCAAAATGCGTTTGATAAAGATACAAAAGGCATGTGCTGAATCAAATTTGTGGGACTCAATTTGAATCCTTGACAATTCCCCTTTCGTGTATCGTGTACGGCTGCGCAGTGTGTTGATTTTTTCACTCACCTTCCAAATCTTACTATTCCCCTCTATGAGAGGGGATGTCACGCCACGCGTGACAGGGGTGTGTTGATTGAGGATTGGCACACACTCCCGCCTGCCTCAGTGAACTCCACGAGTCGGGCAGGCATTCTGATTCCCCTCCCGGGAGGGGAATGCGTAGCGCGTTGATTTTTTTGCCCACGCCGAAAGAGTACGAATGAAGGGGAGAGTCGCAACGAAAATCAAAATGAGTCAATCCCCGGGGGGACGAGCCACAGAAAGAGGTTCGGGATTCGTGAAGTTTTAGCGTTGGCACCCCTGCGTTTACGTTTTGTCACATCCTTCCCGATTAAATCTTCACGAAGAGATTCAACATTGTAGCCAAAGGGGGCAAGCAGAGTTTCACAGGCTTTCAAACATAATTCCGTGTACTTTTCGATGTCATATCCGTCTTCCAATGAATACAGCGCCAGCGGCTTCGCTTTCTCCGGTTTCTTTTTACCTGTAGCATCCACGATAATATAGTCGATTGCTTCGCCGGCGGCGATGGTGATGCCGGATTCACCAAGTAACTTTGTCACTTCAGCGCTGATGCTTCGGTTTCTGTACTGGTCTGCTTCCTGCGAAACATGCCGCCGGATGGCCAGTTGCATGGGTTCCACCTTGCCTGACCGCAGAACATCAATGAATTCTTGTGCCTTTGCAAGAAGGGCGGGAATGCATTCCTGCACATCACGAATCGAAGTTGCCGGTTCAAGAATGTTCAGCATTTCCCCCTGCATGCGTTTGACAAACACGGGCGTATCGCGTCGTCTCAGCTCTATGCCGCGAACCTTTATGTCGCCATCACGATAGTAGCCGACATATCTGTTCGCTGTTGGAAGAGCCGGATCTGTTTTCGAAGCAGGAAAAAGAATCCAATTGTAAATTCCCTCCAGGGAAAGTTCGATGTTGGTGATGCGGCTGATTTCATGGGCAAGTTCCTGGTAATCTTCTTCCGTTGCTCCCGGTTTTTTCAGCCATAGACAATCAACAATGGCGTGAATAAACGTGAAACCCTTTGCCTCGGCAATTTCCTTCGCCTTGAGAATGATGTCACGGGAAAATGCGTTCACGGACTCATGAGCTTCAATGCGGCCAAAGCGCGCATTCTTGTATCCCAAATATCCAAAGCATGTCACCAGCATCCACTTCAAAGCACTCTGATAATGATCGTATCGCTCCCAATCCGGATCACCAAGTTTTTTGAGCAACTTCTTTTTCTTTTTATATCCGCTTCTCTTTTCCACCACTGTGGTAAGGGTTGATGGAACAATGCCTGCGCGTTTTTTGCAGATGGTATATCCAAGTTCTGGGACTGTTTGATTCGCTCCCGGTTCACCCGCGGGCGGACAGCACCGGCAGTTCACTGTTTCGGGCGAAATATTATGCCTGACCATGATCGTGGGATACATCGAGACGAAATCCAGCTCCGCCACTTCTTCGTGGTAACCGACTTTGGGCTGAAAAATAAGACCACCGCGATCTGCAAGAAGCAGTGTTGCCGCCGATTTGAAATCTTCGGGCTCGCGTTTTTTCGCGGGGACAAGATAGTTGTTGCGGATAGCCCACGACAACTGCATCGAAGAAAGACATGTGCCAATCGTGGAGCGTGACTGGCGCTGGACGGGAAGCTGCGTCATGCGCGCAATCTCAATGACGCCGTCCAAGTTGGATTCACCCATAATGAACGAGTTCGTGCTGTCCAGGTGCCAGCGCCCCGCCAGTTCAAAAGCGCCTTCCTTGTGTGTGATTTTGCCGTAGACAAAGTAACTGGATTCACGCGTGGTGAAATACCCGGCATTGCGGTCGCGGTTTAACGCAAGAGGAATATTGTATCGCGCCGCAAGCTCCACCAGCATCGGAAGAAGAATCGCATCGCCGTACTGCGTCGAGATAATATCCGGGTCGCAGCGTTCCAGATGATACTTCAACGATGCGAGGACCGAAGCCGGACTGTCATTCTCAAGGTTATACGTCCGCTGATCGTATGTCACTTCAAGCTGGTGAATGGCGCGGTGCTTTGGCGAAACAAAATCCGGAACGCACGAAAGCTTCATCTCTATCAGCGACGGAACTTTGTACTCTGACGCATCGAATGTGTCGTCCAACGCCCACCGTACAAGCTCGTTATGCTCGTTGATTTCATACTCGCCGTATGCCAGCGGGAACAGATTATGAGCATAGAGAAACAACTGCGGCACGGGAATATCTGAATCGAAAAAGACAAAATGGGGGAAGTGGTGTTCCAACCGCCGAACAACCTGTTGAAAGCGCATTGGGTCGTGAACAGCAACACGCACAACGTCCCATTCTTCATTGCGGTAGATCTCTGTCTTGCGGCTATGACCGAGCGTTACCTTGCACGGCAACGACGAGAGCATACTCTCCAAGCGTCGTTCTTCCGCCGGTGAAAGATGCATAGAGAAAACGGGGATGTACGGAAAACTACAAAAGTATTTTCTCCCGTCAGCATCCACCAGCCATATGCTTAGTCCGGTGTGTGATGGATACAGATCAAAGAGCCAGCCGGTCACGCGTATCAGTTTGCCTTCTCTCCTTCTCCGGCCCGGACGCGGTGAACTGCTCTATTACTCCCACCCGTTGTTCAAGCTCTGCTATCATACGCTGCTGCATAATCAACATGGACATGATAATGCTTTCAAACGGAATGGGGCGTGCGGCATATGCACTGCCGGCAAGTTGTAACCTTGCAGAGCGGAACAGCTCATCCATGGCGTCCTGATCTTCCTTGCGCAATCCTCTTCGGAATTTTCCCCACGAGTCTATTTCCGCCTGGATAACCATCGTAAATGTCGGCACGGTGCGGCCCATACTTCCCTCCCTGAATTATTGTTCGTTGCGATTCTCCATCCGGCAGTTGGTTCTCCCCAATGCGGTGTGTTTCATCCATTGCGGCCAGCACTCTGGGAAACAGCGTGTTCCTTTCTTTCGAAGCGAGCTTCATCTCAACGGACGCAAGCAGTATCGAAACATGGTGTTGCTTCAGCGAATATAACGCGGCGATAATGCGTTCAAGCGAGGCGCTGACTTCAAAGAACGGCGCTTGTTCATCATAGAATGTATCAAGCAAGCCGAAGACGATGGCAACAGACCCGTGCTTGCGCTGAAGAAATACCGGAAGACGTTCGGTGATGGTTGCCTCCATCTGGTAACAGGTAAATGCACGCGCAACATAGATGCGTTCAAGCAGTTGCCCCGGCGTGACGTTCCGGCCTTGTCCCGCAATCCGGCGGGCAAACTCTGCGATGTAGTACACATCCAACCGGTTGGCGCCGTCCACCACGGTAATGGGAATGCCCTTCAGCAAAGCCTGCGAAGCTGCATACAGAGACGCCCGGAAAACCTCGGACGTTCCATAAAGACAAATAAGTTTACCCGTTGTTCCGGGCTTGGGAAGTAGCGTCAGTTGGGACATAAGCCGAAGATCAAAAGATTTGCGTGGATATTATATATGCCATTTATGTCGTCTTGTCAAGAGTGTGTACTTGACAAAGAGACAAATTTGTCGTATGCTATTCCCAAGGCAAAGCGCAAACAAATTTCAGCGAAAGGTAGAGGCCATGGCTCCGGTTGAATTCTCCATCCACCAAATTTCTTCGTGCTGTCTTTGTGATCATGTTGTTGCTCCACAGGAGACGAGGGAAATATCACCGTTGCTCGATGAGCCGCTCTACGGCGAAGTCTATTGTAGCTCGTGTCTCAGTGAACATCTTCCGCTGTGTCGTGAATGTTCGGGCAAATATACCACGGATGGATTGTGTTCGGAATGCGCAGCACATGAATACCGTATGGCGGGATAATTCCTGACAGCAACATCCATGCGCACTATCTTTCTGCTCGATATCGATTGCTTCTTTGCATCTGTGGAAATGGCTGTACATCCCGAGTGGAGAGGGAAGCCGTTATGTGTGGGAGGTCGCCGCGGCGAACGCGGCATCGTTGCCTGTCCGAATTATGAGGCGAGGGCTTATGGAGTGAAGACAGCGATGCCGCTTCGCACGGCCGGGAAGTTGTTGCCGCCTGATGCCCTGTTTGTTCCCGGACATCACAAGAAGTACATCGAATATTCAGAACGGGTAATGCAATTGCTGTACGATTTTACTCCGGACATAGAACAGGTAAGCGTTGACGAAGCATATATGGACGTTACCGGATGCTTGCACTTCTGGGGTTATGATCCTGTGCGGATGGCAACCGCAATGCAAGATCGTATCTGGACTGATTGTGGATTGAGTGTTTCGATTGGTATTGCATCAAATAAAATGTGCGCAAAAATTGCTGCCGGATGCCGGAAGCCAAAAGGCATTGTTCACATACGGCACGGCGAAGAAAGAAAGTTTCTTGCTCCTCTTCCGGTTGAAACTATCCCGGGCATCGGCAACAAAACCGCGCCGAAACTTCATGCGATGGGTGTACACACTGTTGCCGACATAATACAACATGACTCCGGCATAGCATCCCTCACGCCATGGCTCCGCCAATATCTTCAGAATGTCGCTGATGGTTTGGATGAAAAGGTGATGCAATATGATCGGGTGGAGAAATCCATTTCACGCGATACAACGTTCTGGCATGATACGAATGACCGGCAATTCATCGAAGCGACACTGTACTACCTTACCGAGCGGTGCTGTAAGACGTTAAGGGAAAGGAATCAACTTGCGGGCACAGTAACAACCAAAGTCCGGTTCGCGGATTTTACGACCGTGCAAAAGCAACACACGCCCGGTACTCCTTCGGCACTCGAAGAAGAGTGTTTCGGGACTGCAGCGCGCCTTCTGACTGTGCTTCTTCCGCCACAAAGAATGATCAGGTTGGTGGGTGTAAGGATGTCGGGGTTAAGCGACGGGAATTCAGGACAGTTTCCCCTGGATACCGGAACTTTTGAGCGAAGAACCGCATTGCATACGCGTCTTGACGCCCTGCAGGAAAAGTTCGGCTACTCAAGCATTCGGTGGGGAAGGACCGCAGAATTGAACAATCGATTTGAAACGACACTTGAGGGGTTCCAACTTCACTCGTCAGTCTATGAACTGTAAACTTCCGGCTCTGCGAAAGACACCTACCCAAGAAATTTCTTCTTTCTGTTCCTGATGTAATCAACAAACACAAACTCACCGAGATTTGCCAGGGAAGAGAAATACGCCCGGCCATGGTTCGCTTTCGTGAGCTCTTCCACAAAGTTCATCAGGTAAGGATCGCGGGCAACCATAAAGGTCGTGATGGGAATGTGCTCGCGTCGGCAGGCAACAGCTTCATCCAGCGTTTTATTCACAATCTTGGGATCCAACCCGAAGGAATTCTTGTACAGTTTTCCATTGGGCTCGAATATCGCTGAAGGTTTCCCGTCGGTGACCATGAAAATCTGTTTGTTGGCGCTTCCGTGTCTGCGCAACAGGTTTCTCGCCAACTGTAACCCTGCGCGAGTGTTGGTATGAAACGGACCGACATTCAGAAACGGAAGTTCATTGATGCTCACCAGTTCCGCCTCATCGCCGAAAGTAATCAACGCAAGATAATCCTTGGGGAATCGTGTCATGATCAGCTCGGAAAGAGCGAGCGCAACCTGTTTCGCCGGCGTGATCCGATCCTCGCCATACAAAATCATACTGTGACTGATATCCAGCATCAGAATCGTTGCGCATGAAGTCTGGTGCTCACTTTCGTAAACCTCAAGATCCTCTTCCTTGAGAGTGAAGTCGTCAATGCCATCACGCCGGAAAGCATTGGAAAGTGTCGAAGACAGATCAATGTTCGTAGGTTGATCGCCAAAGTTGAATTTCTTGGTCTCACTCAGACGATCAACACCGGAACCCGTGAACGGTGTTTCGTGAACGCCGCCGGGACCCTTTTTGAGCGATGTAAAAATCTCGCGCAGTGCATCCTGTCTGATCCGCTGTATGCCTTTCGTCGTCACCGAAAGTCGATTGTTGATCTCCTCCAGAATTCCCATCTCACGCAACTTGTCAATGAGATCATCCATCGTCATGTTCTCATCGAACAGGCCATACTCCTCGGCAAGTTGTTTCAGCCAGTCAAGAGCTTCCTCAACATCACCACTCGTTTGCACCATGAGATAGCTGAAGAGCGAAACGAGTTGCTCAAGACGCTGTTCGTCCGTGCGGGATTCAGGCGACCATTGGGAATAGAGAAATCGCATGGTTTAGTCTTCTTCGTACCCTCTGCCGGGACCCGAAAAAATACTCCCCACCATATCCTTGTACGCAGTCACGTGATCAATCTCATCCTTCGCGATCTTGGAATTTTGATGCAGTCCGTCAAGCACGAACTCCATCACCGAGGGAAGCTCATATGTTTCGTCCACGTCCTTCATATGCTTGCGAGTGAGGTCGCGCAGTCCCTGAACTTTTCCAAGCTCTTTCGCGTACTCCGACAAAGACATGTCATCGGCAATTTCGATCTTGTTCCCGGCTTCAAACCACTGAATAATCCTGTGGTATTCAGGGTCTTCCGCGACAATTCTTTGTCCTTCGGCTGAAGGCCGCGGTTTTTTTCTCAACGGATCAGGAAAGTATTTTCTAAACGTCTCGCGCACCGCTTTGCCAATAAGAGCTTTGCCAACCTTGACCGAACCCTCCTGCTCACCTTCAAAAACGAGTTCTATCTTCCCCGTCATTCCGGGTAACACATGAGGAAGATCGCAGATGCGCGGGACGATTTCCGAATCGCCCAGAAACAGTGCCCGGCGCTCCGCGTTGCTGATGAGGTTCTCCATCGCGGCAATGGTCAACCGGGCGCTCACTCCGGATTTTTGATCTACGAACTCGCTCTTGCGCGCTTCAAACGCAACCTGTTCAACAATCTCTTTGAAGAAAAACGGCAGGCGTACTTTCTTGCCTGCACGCGTCGTATGCGATTCCTGTTCAGTGATGCGAATGGCTTCTTCCAGCGACCGCGGATAGTGCGTGAGAATCTGGGAATCGATACGATCTTTCAGCGGCGTGATAATGTTGCCGCGGTTCGTGTAATCTTCCGGATTGGCGGTGAATACAATCATGATATCGAGTGGAATACGAATATTGAATCCGCGAATCTGGATATCCTTTTCTTCAAGAATATTAAACAACCCGACCTGAATCCTTGGCTGCAGGTCAGGCAACTCATTGATGGCAAAGATTCCCCTGTTGGTCCTCGGAATAATGCCGAAATGAATCGCTCCTTCGTGTGCATAGTGCAGTCGTTGCGCAGCGGCCTTGATGGGATCGATATCACCAATGAGGTCCGCTATCGTCACGTCGGGTGTCGCAAGCTTTTCACCGTACCGCTGATCACGATGAATCCATTCGACCGGCGTTTCATCACCGCGTTCACGCACAAGCTCGGAGGCAAATCTGCTCACGGGCTGAAACG
>CAZJYO010000106.1:0-9016 GCA_964550275.1 uncultured Chitinophagales bacterium | reverse complement strand
GCAAGATCATCAATTTCGGAAAGTACAAGTATGAGCTTGCCAAGAAGGATAAGATTCAAAAAAAGCATCAACATGTTTCGTTGTTGAAGGAACTCCGGTTTCATCCCAACACCGATTTGCATGATTTTGATTTCAAGGCGCGACACGCACGCCAGTTTCTTGCTGACGGCCACAAAGTAAAGGCCGCGGTTGTTTTTAAAGGACGTGAGATCACCTATGCTCAACAGGGTGAGGAATTGCTGAACCGGCTTGCCGAACGGCTGAGTGATGTTTCGAAGATTGACCAGGCGCCGCATCTTGAAGGCCGGAGTATGATCATGATCTTCGCGCCTGATCGCAAGAAGAAGACTGACACCAAACAAGACAAACCCAAGGAATCAGTACATGCCAAAGACGAAGACAAGAAGTAGTGCCAAGAAAAGATTTCACGTTACCGGGTCGGGCAAGGTGAAGCGCGCAACAGCATACCGAAGCCATATCCTCACGTCGAAGTCACGGAAACGCAAGCGAAATCTTCGCAAGGGAAAGCTCGTTTCAGAACAGGATCAGGCCGCAGTAAAAATCATGCTTGGACTGTAACAGGCAAGAGTGTAACTAACGCAGTCAAGAGACTGCTATTTATTCATAGCATCAAGGACCAAGAGCAACTATGCCACGTTCGCAGAACAAAGTTGCCTCCCACCGCCGCCGCAAGCGCATTCTTGCGCAAGCAAAGGGCTACTGGGGTGCGAGAAGCAAAGTCCTCACTGTTGCAAAGCATCACGTTGACAAGGGGCTTCAATACGCCTACCGTGACCGCAGGGCAAAGAAGAGGACATTCCGTCAACTCTGGATTACGCGCATTAACGCGGGAGCCAGACTGAATGGAACCACATATTCAAAACTCATCAACGGGCTGAACCAAAAAAACGTTGATATCAACAGAAAAGTATTGGCTGAACTTGCTGTCAGCAGCCCCGGCGCCTTCACCGAGGTTGTAAAGTTCGCCCTTTCCTGATCATAAATCCCCGTGCTCCTCAGGACACGGGGATTTCTTTTCTCAATACCTCTCATGGAATCGACGATACAGGCAATCCGTCAGGAAGCAGACGCTGAAATTTCTTCTGTTGCGACAGAGGAACAGCTTGAATTATTCCGTGTGAAGTTCCTTGTCCGAAAAGGGGTTATCGCCGGATTGTTCGACCAGATGAAGTCCATCCCCGCTGAACAAAGACCCTTATTCGGAAAGCTTCTGAACGAGCTCCGTCAACACGTTCAACAACTTCATGATGAGAAGGCCTCAACTCTCAGGAAAAGTCCCGACCAAAAGAAGAGCATTGACCTAACGCTTCCGGGGCAGCAGCGGTTTCTTGGTTCACAACATCCGCTCACAAAGACTTTGGATGAAATCAAAGACATCTTTGTTTCTATGGGCTTTGGCATTGCCGATGGCCCCGAGATTGAGGACGACTATCATAATTTTGAGGCGCTGAATTTCCCGCCGGATCATCCCGCAAGGGACACACAGGACACATTTTTTCTTGACAGAACCACTGTTTTGAGAACGCACACATCGCCTGTCCAGATCCGTGTCATGGAGAACCACAAGCCTCCAGTTCGCGTTATTTGTCCGGGTAAAGTTTATAGAAATGAAGCTGTTAGCTCCCGGAGTTTATGCATGTTTCATCAGCTTGAAGGTCTCTACGTTGATAAGGGGGTCACGTTCAGCGACTTGAAAGGAACTCTGGTAGCTTTCATCCAGCGGTTCTATGGAAGCAACCTCAAGTACAAGTTCCGGCCGACCTTTTTTCCTTTCACTGAGCCCAGCGCGGACATTTACATTACCTGTTTCATATGCTCCGGTAAGGGATGCAAGATGTGCAAACAGGGCGGATGGTTGGAAATTCTCGGGTGTGGAATGGTCGATCCCAATGTATTCAAGTTTGTCGGCTACGATCCGGAAATCTATACCGGATTTGCCTTTGGCATGGGGATCGAACGCATTGCCGCCCTTCGTTACGGCGTTGAAGACATTCGGATGTTCTATCAAAATGATGTACGCTTCCTTTCACAGTTCTAACCCGAAAACCTGACACATGCGGATTTCACAAAACTGGCTTCACGATTATATCAATTTCTCGTTCACACCGGAAGAGCTTTCCGATCGGTTATCGATGCTTGGAGTCGAAATCGAGGGGACAGAGAACCTCGGAGCGAAGTACGAGAACATTGTAGTCGGGAAAGTGCTTGACCGGCAACGCCACCCTCATGCTGACCGCTTGTCGGTGTGCTCTGTATCCGTTGGCACGTCAACGCTTCAAATTGTTTGCGGAGCACCAAATGTCGCGGCAGGCCAGAAAGTGGCGGTTGGACTTTCAGGGGCAAGTATTCCGAAGAACCAGCATGATCCCGAGGGAAAGCCGTTCGTTCTTTCAAATGTGAAGATTCGTGGCGTGGATTCATTCGGGATGATCTGTTCCGCCTACGAACTGGATTTGGGAGATGACTCGGATGGTATTCTCGTTCTCGATCCCAAAGCAAAAGCAGGAATGCCCCTCGCCGCCTTCTTGGGGTTAGACGATGTTGTATTAGACATTGAAATAACAGCAAATAGACCCGATCTTCTCAGTCATTTTGGAGTTGCGCGTGAGATTGGTGCGCTGACTGGGAAGCTGCCAAAACTTCCTGTTGTGAAACTGAAAGAATCGCGCGAGCTCGCCGGGAATTTCATTCGGGTTGTGATTCATGATCGTGAGAACTGCAAGCGTTTTGCCGTCCGGGCGATTCGGAATGTGAAGATAGGCCCGTCTCCGAAATGGATGCAAGACCGCCTCGTCGCCATTGGACTTCGACCCCGCAATAATGTTGTTGACGTAACCAACTATGTTATGTACGAATGCGGTCAACCGCTCCACGCGTTTGACTACAACCTGATTGAAGGCGGAGTTCTCCATATTCGCCAGGCAAAGCATTCCGTGAGCATGAAAACTCTTGACGGGAAAGAGCGAACTGCTCCAGCGGGAGCAGTGATGGTGTGTGATGCCAGGAAGGAAATCTCGATAGCGGGAATTATGGGTGGTGCAAACACGGAGATTAATGATTCCACGACAGATATCATTCTTGAGAGTGCTTATTGGAATCCCTCCAGTATCCGGCGCACAAGGAAAGCATTGATGTTGACGACAGATGCATCGCAACGGTTTGAGCGTGGTGCCGATCCTAACGCCACTGATTTCGCCTTGCATCGCGCTGCCCAACTCATTGCAGAGCTATCCGGCGGAACAGTCCTTCGAGGTACCGTTGATGATTATAAAGTCAAGGCTCATCCCAAGAATGTCACACTCAGGTCCGAAAGAGTCAATGCGATACTTGGAACAGACTTGACCAAGTCGCAGGTTTCCAAACTGTTGCGGTCATTGGGTCTTGTTGAAAAGCCGGGGAAGGGTTCCGGGAAGCCAGTATTCTCTGTCCCTACGTTCAGAGTTGACTTGGAACGGGAGATTGATCTAATCGAAGAAGTCGCACGTGTTCACGGGTATAATAATATTGAAATTTCGCAACGCTCAAAGGTTGATCTCAAACAATCATTTCCCGTGACAAATCCTGTTGATCGAATTCGACGGACGCTCATCGGATTTGGTTACAAGGAAGCTCTCTCACTCTCATTAACTTCCGCGGAAAGATCATTTGCAGGGCCGGTGGAACCAGCCAGTGTTCTCAATGCCCAGAACAGGGAAATGTCGGTTCTCAGAACCAGCCTGGTGCCCGGACTGCTGACCGCGGTTGCTTACAATCAGGATTTCGGGAGCACAGACGTCCGGCTGTTCGAAATTGGAAATGTATTTGCTGTCGATAGGACATCGAAGCATCTGGTTGGCGATTTTCTTGAAGAAGAGAGGATTTGTTTGATTTCCACCGGCGCAAGTCAGCCGCCTCACTGGAAGTCCGCAAGCCGATCCTTGGATTTCTTCGATATGAAGGGTGACGTCAAGAGTCTTCTGGATGGCATTGTTCTTGACAAGAGTCGGTTTATTTCTTATTCTACCACCGAAACTTTATGTGACGATGCTCTAGCCATTGAAATCAATGGAAGTTATGCCGGCTACCTTGGCAAGATCAAGTCTGGAGTTTTAAGGTCGTTTGGTTTGGAACAAGACGTCTTCGTTGCTGAACTTTCTTCGCGTTTGCTAAAAGAAGCCCGACCCGGAAGATATTCTCCGCTTCCGAGATTTCCCCGTGTGCAGCGGGATCTTGCGGTTGTTGTCCAAGCATCGATTGAAGCCGCAAGAGTACAGGAAGTTATTGATAAGTCTTCAAGTTCACTTGTAGCATCTGCGCAATTGTTTGATTTGTATGAAGGGGAGAAGCTGGGTCCCGGATTAAAGAGTCTTGCCTTCCGGATTGAATTCGTTTCACCGGAACGGACGCTGAAGGATGAGGAAGTTGATCTGGACGTGAAAAAGATTGTAGGGGCACTGGAGCGTGAGCTTCAGGCGACATTACGGAGTGTTTGACAAGTATGCCATCATCTATTGACGTGTAGGAACCCGGATCGTGGATCCACAATCTGCCGAAACCCCAACCCCGACTTCATCCGATATTCGTTCTCTTGAAAATTCCCTTCGCGGGCTCTGGGATCGTGTGCGCCAGGCAGGCGACATGATTTCCAGCTTGAAGGAAGAGCGCGGTGTTTTGCAATCGCAGGTGCAGGATCTCGAAGCGCGGGTACAACACCTCACGAGGGATTTGCACCAACGGGATGAGGCCTTAAGAGTTCTTGCTGAAGAAAAACGTACGTCCGATGCAAGCGGATTTATTGTTGCCAATGGGGAACGTGAGGCAATGGCGGCACGCCTCAAGGATCTGCTGGCAAAAATCGAAGCGTATTTGTAGCGGCAAAAGGGCACATCGCTCTCTTATGAAAGCGGAGACAAGCTCATGACAACAGACAGAAAAAGCATCAAAGTAAAGATCTTCGGGTCTGAATATCCTCTGCGCGGTGAAAGCGAGGAGTTCACCCGGCGTGTGGCGACGCATGTCGATGAAATGATCGGCTCCGTCCATGCGAAGATTCCCGACCAGCCGACACTCACGGTCGCGGTTCTGTCTGCTTTAAACATTACGGAAGACCTGTTGAAAGAACGAGAACGGACCAGGACTACGATGACGGCAATTGATGGAGAAGTTGGCAAAATGGTGAGTTATCTTGATCAGTGTTTACGACAGGAATAAAGCAATCTCCCGTAATGGAATAATGAGAAAGGATCTGTTGCTTTTTACATAAGGTACGACAGGTTCGGATGTGAAAGTCCGCACGGTCAGCCGTTACAAACACTACAGTATAAAGAACCAACACTGATATACTAGGGAGCCCGACTCATGGGCGTCGATTGCATGCCGCTCCCGGTTTACGGGATCTTGCGATGATGTTCCGCTCCGGCGGAGCGAGCGAGAGTGTGGAAGCAAAAGGCGTTCAGGCGAGCACCCACTGTGTTTGGAAAAAGGTTCTTTATAACCTTTTTGTTGTACGGATGTGCAGTGCGGATTTTTATTTTTTCAAGCGGTGGCGATTTGAATACGGAGGCTGTATGGAAATGAATGTTGTCTTGATTATAGGCGCTGTCTGTCTTTCAGCCGGTATCGGGGTCGGCTGGTTTTTGAATGCCCGGTCGGGTCAGAACAAGATTTCATCCGCGTCTGAACGCGCGGCCAAAGTCATTGCGGATGCGACTCGTGATGCCGATGCATTGAAGCGGGAAAAATTGCTGGAAGTGAAGGATGAATGGTATTCCAAGAAAAAGGAATTCGATAACGACATCCAGCAGAAGCGGAACAAGCTTTCAACGCAGGAGAAGCAACTCGAATCACGCGAGGAGAGTATTGACCGTAAAGTTGATCTCATATCAAAGAAGGAACGCGAGATTGGCGTCTGGAAGAAGGAAATTGATGACCAGCGGCGCGTTGTAGACCAAAAGAACAAAGAACTGGACGGCCTCATCGCGGAAGAGAACATCCGGCTGGAACGGACGTCCGGCATGAGCAGGGAAGAAGCCAAACGGTTGTTATTGGAGAACCTTGCCAATGAGACGCGCGCCGAAGCCGCCCATCTTCTGAAGGAACTCAGGGACAAAGCCCGCGACGAGGCGAAGAAGGAAGCACAGAAACTTGTTGTGCAGGCAATCCAGCGCACCGCGGCTGATCACTCCGTTGAAACCACGGTCAGCGTGTTGAATATTCAAAGCGATGAAATGAAGGGTCGCATCATCGGCAGGGAAGGAAGAAACATCAGAGCTTTTGAATCTGCCACCGGCGTGGATGTTATTGTGGATGACACTCCGGAAGCAGTTATCCTTTCAGGATTCGATCCCTTCCGCCGTGAGGTTGCCCGCATATCACTCGAACGCCTGATTGCCGACGGACGAATTCATCCCGCCCGCATTGAAGAGGTTGTTGAGAAGGTAAGGACAGAGCTTGAGGAAGAGATTCTCAAAATCGGGGAAAACGCTCTTCTGGAAGTCGGGTTGCACGGGGCGCACAAGGAAATTCTGCGGCTGGTCGGCAGGATGAAATACCGCTCCAGTTACGGACAGAACATGCTTCAACACAGCATCGAGGTTGCATTTTTGACGGGCATGATGGCGTCGGAACTGCATCTTGATCCCACGCTGGCAAAACGTGCCGGACTTTTTCACGACATTGGTAAATGTGTTGATCGTTCGATTGAGGGGCCTCACGCGCTTCTTGGCTATGAAATCGCGCGGAAATATGGTGAACATGCGGTTGTGGCAAATGCCATCGGGTCGCACCATGACGACATTCCCATGGAGTCGCCGATTGCGGCTTTGGTACAAGCGGCAGACGCCATCAGCGGCGCCCGACCCGGAGCGAGAAGGGAATCCGTTGAGGGCTATGCCAAGCGTCTCGAAAAACTGGAAACGCTCGCGCAGTCCTTTCAAGGCGTTGCCAAGACCTACGCTATTCAGGCAGGCAGGGAAATCCGTGTTGTCGTTGAACATGAGAAGGTTGATGACGCCCTTGCTGATCAACTTGCCCACGATATTGCAGAGAAGATTCAACAGGAAATGGAATACCCCGGACAAATCAAGGTCATCGTCATCAGGGAATTCCGTTCGGTCGCATACGCGAAGTGAAAAAGAAACCGCCATCTTCCTCCAATCGGGATTTCCTCCTTGTTGGTATCACCGGAGGAATTGGAAGCGGCAAGTCCAGTGTGTGCAGTGCGTTCAAGGATTCTGGCAGAGCAGTTATTTCAGCAGATGAGATTGCACGTTCCTTGACCGCGACGCATCCGGAAGTACAGATGCAGATCCGGAAGGCATTCGGCGATGCGGTGTTCTCATCGACCGGTGTGCTCGATCGAAAACAACTCGCAGTGCTCGCGTTCTCCAGTGCTTCCTCCTTGATTCGCCTCAATACAATTGTTCATCCTCACGTGTTCAGCGAAATAGAATTGCAAGTCCGGCGGCTTCCCGTGTCCCGCCGCCGTCCTTTCGTGCTCATTGAAGCCGCGTTGATTTTTGAATCGGGGATGCACAAGCAGCTTGACCGCGTTCTGCTTGTGCAGGCGGATGAACACAAACGTGTGGAGCGGGTTATTCGTCGTGATAACACCACGGAAGAAGCTGTCAGAGCGCGCATGAAGTTTCAGCTCAGCGACAAACAAAAGTCAGAGATGGCGGATTTTGTCATCATCAACAACGGACCGGAATCAGCGTTGAAGGGCATCGTGGAATTCTATGACCGGCTTTTGACAACCATTGCGGGACCACCGGCATCATGAGCATCGTTGATAGCGAACGCCGCAACTTTTTCCAAACCTACAAGCGCCTGAATCTCATTCTCGACCGTGGCGAAGGAGTATATCTTATCGCTGCTGACGGCAAAAGATACCTTGATATGTTTTCCGGTCTTGCGGTAAACGCGCTGGGGTACAACCATCCCGCAGTGAATGCCGCGATGGAAAAACAAATGAAGAGATATCTGCATGTCTCAAATAGTTTTCTCCAGGACATTCAGGTTGAGTTTGCAGAGGCGCTTCTGGGTGCTGCGCGTTATGACAGGATTTTTCTCTCGAACAGCGGCACGGAAGCGATGGAAGGAGCGCTCAAACTTGCCAAACGATGGGGGCGCTCGCAGAAGCGTTCGATGATCTATGGATTGAGTGATTCATTTCACGGGCGTACGTTCGGTTCATTATCAATAACCTGGCGCGATAAGTATCGCGATGGTTTCGAACCGTTTCTGCCGTGTACAGGGTGTCTTCCTTTCAATGACGTTGACCACCTCGAAAAAAATGTCAACAGCTCGACATTGGCGGTTGTGTTCGAACCGATTCAAGGTGAAGGGGGGGTACGCCCCATCTCGCGGGAATATGCCGACGCGCTCATGACACTCAAGAAGAAGTATGGCTTCCTCCTCATTGCGGATGAGATTCAGACTGGAGTCGGGCGAACAGGCAAGTTTCTTGCAGTTGAGCACTACTCACTGACTCCTGACATTGTCGTCATGGCGAAGGCGATTGGTGGAGGACTTCCCTTGGGCGCCTTTATCGCAAAGGAAGCGCTTGCCGGTACGTTGACCCAAGGAATACATGGAACTACTTTCGGCGGAAATCCACTGGCGTGCGCGGCCGGGTTGGCAACCATTCGTGAGGTTATGGATGGAGGAAAGATGTCGAATGCCGAAGCTCTTGGAGGTTACCTGAAAACCAAGCTCCAGGATGTGGCAAATGAGGTCCCGGGTCAAGTTGTCGATATCAGAGGGATGGGCTTCATGCTGGGATGTGAGCTAAAATCAGATGCCTCAAAGATCGTTGAACTTGCTTTGGAAGAAGGAGTCCTCTTGAATGTTACCAACTCGAATGTTGTCAGATGGTTACCCCCGCTAATTGCTGAAAAAGAGCATATTGACAGAGCCGTGTCGGTATTTGCTACCAGACACGGGAAATTATAACCGACGTAAGCAAAACACGTTGGAATCTACACCGCAACATCCGCAAGAAAATCGAAGCCGACCC
>CAZJYO010000105.1:0-9038 GCA_964550275.1 uncultured Chitinophagales bacterium | reverse complement strand
CGAGAGTACATGATCCCTCTGCGAGATACCCTTCGTTCGAAAACAACTCCTGTTGTGAACTACGCCCTTATTCTTGCGTGTGGATGTGTTTTCCTGTGGGAGGTATCGGCGGGCGAGCACGTCGGGAAGATAATCTCGCGCTATGGGGTCATCCCCGACGCTGTTTCCACTGCACTAGGACACCGCGGCATTGATCTTCACGCTCTGTTGACTCTGGTGACCTCAATATTCCTTCACGGGGGGTGGTTCCACCTGATGGGAAACATGCTTTTTCTGTATGTCTTTGGGGACAATGTCGAGGACCGTATAGGCCACGTGAGCTACCTGATTTTTTATATCCTTGCTGGGGTGGGTGCTTCGCTCGTGGAAGTTTCGTTCCGCTCCACATCGCAAGTTCCGCTAATTGGCGCAAGCGGAGCAATTGCCGGCGTCATGGGAGCATATTTTTTGCTCTTTCCCCGTGCGCGGATCATGACGATGATTCCACTCTTGATTTTCTTTCCTGTTGTGGATGTTCCGGCGTTTCTGTTTCTGGCTATCTGGCTTCTCTTTCAGTTTCTCCAAGGGCTGGGGAATCATGGCGTGACGACAGGGGGAGGCATTGCCTGGTGGGCTCACGCAGGAGGGTTTGTCGTCGGTGCGTGTTTGCTTCCGCTATTTCTGATTCTCCGAAGGATCCAACGCGGGTGATCGACACCCTGTTTTGCTTGCATCTTGAAGCAAACTCCGGTACTATTTAGTCACTCTGCTGGTATCCGATACCTCTTGATCAATTTCAATCTTACTCATTCAACGGAAGGTGATGGTATGATACGTTTTGTTCTGATGTGTGCCTGCGTGAGCTTACTCCTGTCAGACGCGCTCGAAGCCGCAGGCGTGGGAAGGGCAAAAAAAGAACTTCCTCTTGATCATGTTCCCAATGTCGTTCTCAAGTCGCGCGAGAACAGCACATATCTTCATGACCGGCTTATTATCAAGCTGATGCCGGGTGCAAATATGGAGGAAGTGCTTTCTGCGGCAACAATGTCCGTTACTTCCGTGCGCCCCATGTTCAAGCGACAAATGATCGAGCGAAATACCACGAGTGTTGATCTTTCACGTTTTTATGTCGTCACGTTCTCATCTTCAGAGGACGCGTTTTCTCTGGCAGAGCAGGTTTCTGAATTGAGTGCCGTTCAGTATGCCGAACCGTGGTTCACATATGCTGTTGAGGTAGAGCCGGCGTTCACGCCTAATGATCCGCAGTTTGGGAGTCAGTACGGGTTGGCAAAAATCCAGGCCGCGCAAGCATGGGATATCAGCCAGGGAGATACCAATGTCGTGATCGGCATTGTGGATACGGGCGTTGAAGTGAACCACCCGGATCTCACCGGAAATATTTGGCACAATCCCGGAGAGGTTGGATTGGATGGCTCATCCAACGACAAGCGAACCAACGGCATCGACGATGATGGAAACGGCTTTGTTGATGACTGGCAGGGATGGGATTTTGCCGGAGCGGATTACAACAATCCGATCGATGACAATAATCCGAGTCCGGTTGGATCAAACACGGAACACGGAACACACGTAGCCGGCATTGCTTCTGCCACAACAAACAATTCCCTTGGTGTTGCCGGTACGGGCTTTAACTGCCGGCTGCTTGCAATCAAGACTTCTGCGGACAACGATTTTCGCGGTCCGGGTGGAACAGCGTATCTGATTGCCGGATATGAAGGCGTTGCGTATGCCGCGTTCATGGGTGCGGACGTTATGAATTGCAGTTGGGGCGGTTCCGGTGGTTCGCAGACAGAGCAGGAAATCATCAACTATGCCACGCAACTCGGGACGCTGGTTGTTGCCGCGGCAGGAAACAGCGGTTCCAGTTCGCCGCATTATCCGTCTGCGTACAATTATGTGATCTCCGTTGTTGCAACAAACTCGTCCGATGTCAAAGCCGGCTTTTCAAATTATGGCCGGACGGTCGATGTGTGCGCTCCTGGTGTAAGTATCCTCAGCACGATTTATCCCAGCACATACACAAGCGGATATTCGGGCACATCGATGGCGAGTCCGTTTGCCGCCGGTGTTGCAGGGCTGGTGAAAGCCGTCAACCCCGGGTATTCTGCGCTTCAGGTTGGAGAACAGGTGCGCGTCACAAGCGACAATATCGACGCCAGCAACCCGTCGTTTATCGGGCTCATCGGCAAAGGCCGCATCAATGCATTCAAGGCGCTCAGCACGTCCAGTCCGTCCTTGCGTTCAAGCCGGCTCGTGATTCGCGATTCTGTCAGCGGCAACAACAACGGTGTTCCGGAGCCGAACGAGATCCTCGACATCTATTTAACATTCACAAACTATCTTGCCGCGTCAACAAATGCTTCGGTAACGCTGACGGTGACAGGAGCCGGCGTGACGGTAACACAACCGACGTTCACCATCGGGGCGTTGAACACACTTGATACGGTAAGAAACACAGGCATTTCGCTGCGTGTTCAACTTGCAAGCAATGTGGCGCCAGGATTGATTGCGCAGGCGAAGCTCACGTACACGGATGGCGCGTATTCTGATTTTGAATACTTCAGTTTCGTTGTCAATCCCACATATCAAAGCCACAATGTAAACCTTGTTGTCGCTACGATGGCGAATAACGGGCGTATCGGGTTCAACGATTTTCCGAATAACACCCAGGGTCGCGGATATATCTATCCTGCAAACTCCGATTCCAATCATCTTTTTGAAGGCGGCATCATCATCGGGACCTCGGCAACGAGAGTTGTGAACAATGTGCGTAATCCCGGCGGCACACAGGACAACGATTTCCTCGCGCGGCAAATTTATCAGATGCAATCGCCGGGGATTGTATCGAACCAGGATGGCTCCACCGTGTATAGCGATTCCTCGGCGCCGGTTGGCAACCGACTCGGGATAAAGATCAATCAATACTCGTACGCGTATTCATCGCCTGATAACGATGACTACGTCATTACGCGTTATGATATCACCAACCTCACTGCGTCACCCATCAACGGTTTGTACATCGGTCAGTTCCACGACTGGGATATTGCCAATTACAACGGCAACAGAACAGGGTTGGATGCCGGCAGAAGTTTGTCCTATGCTTGGGACAATACAAACGCGGCGCGGCCGTATATTGGCGTCCGGGCGCTTGATACGCTGACCGGAGCAAGAGGGCTGCTGAACAATGGCAGTATTGTGTTGGATCGTGCGGCAAAATGGGGTTGGATCAGCGGCGGAACTGCCACGGCGAGTGTCGGGCCGGGCGATATCCACAGTGTGATCAGCACGGGTCCGATAAACATCGGCGTTGGTGAAACAAAGAGAACAGGTTTTGCAATTATCGCGGCCCCGAATCTTGCCACGCTTCAGGCAAACGCGGATTATGCAAAAGCAAAATGGCTGGAAATCCTTTCGACGGTATCGGTTCGCGAAGAAGTAGGGGTGACGCCCATGCAGTTTGGCCTCTCCCAAAACTATCCGAACCCGTTCAATCCGGAAACCAGAATCAGCTATGATATTGCCCGCGGAGAATTGGTCACGTTAAAAGTGTTTGATGTCCTTGGAAGGGAAGTCGCGACACTGGTTAATCAACGACAGGATGCCGGCCGGTATTCCGTCGGATTTGACGGGAAGGGATTGACTTCAGGGGTGTATTACTATCAATTGCAGGCAGGTTCCTTCACGCAAACGAATAAGATGTTGCTCATAAAATAAGCCGGTACCGAAAAAACCCATGCGCCCGCCGGGATGAACAATCCTGACGGGCGTTGTGTTATTGAAGACGAGTGATTTGATTGGGGCTTCGCGTGTTCGTACATTTGAACAACAACCTTTTGGGATACCTTGTGAACCTCAAGTTCTTCCCCGTTTTTTTGGTCGGCGTTGTCCTTGCCGGATGCACCGAACCCAATCAGGTCATTGACACACCGGTCATTCCGCCTGCCGGTGAATTTTCAACAGAGATAAAGCCCATCCTCGACCGTAGTTGTGGTTCTTCCAGTTGTCATGGAGGAGGCCCCCGCGGATTTGCCGGAGGACTGGATCTCACATCGTGGGACGCAATTTTCCGCGGGTCTCAATACGGAACGGTTGTAGTGCCCGGCAGCCACTACATGAGTCACTTGATTCAGACGGTGAACTGGAGTGATACGGCGCTGAGTCCGGTATCCAGTGTGCGCATGCCAGCCAGTCGCAACCAGATTCCCCGCGCGGATATCCTGACACTCAGCGCGTGGATTGATGATGGAGCGCGCAATGATAACGGCGCCATGGCGTTCCCCGAACCGCGTCCGCTCGGCAAAGTCTTCTTTACTTCACAAGCGGTTGACCTCGTTGGTGTGCTTGATATCCAAACCGGATTGGTGATGCGTTACGTCAGTGTCGGCCATCCGCTTCCATTCAACCAGCCGCCGCAAGCTCCCCATAACGTACAGATTGACGATCAGGGGTTGTACTACTACGTAACATTGGTCTCGGCAAACAAGCTCAAGAAGTACAATGCTGCGACAAATGAACTCGTTGGCGAGGTTGCTGTGGGCCAAAATCCCGCGCATGTCGTTCTCACCGCCGATGGCAGCAAGGCATACGTCACGAATTTTTTCAGGACACTTGGTCAGGTGTATGTTGTCAATACGGCAACGATGACTGTGGACCGCATTATCACACATCCCATGATGGATGGGACGCACGGAGCGCGTCTCTCGCATGACGGGCAATACCTGTACGTCGGCAGCAACGGGAGTGACATGCTTTCGATCATCCGGACAGCAAATGATTCCATTGTCGCAAACCTGCACGTCTCCAACGGACTTCCTTCGCCGGGATCATTTGTGTACAGACCATATCAGATTGCTGTTCGCAATGATGATCAATTTATCTACATCTCCTGTAACGGCAGTGTCATGCCGGATGGAAGGGGTGTTGTTTCAATCTTCCGCCGTGATGGCGATGTGTTCTCGTTTGTCCGACAGGTTCCCGTGGGGGTTGCGCCTCTCCAGCTTGAGGTGACGCGCGATCAACGGTATGTGTTTGTGTGCAACCGCGGGTCAGGAAGCGTTTCGGTCATCAGCGCCGACTCCAACGCCGCGTATACAACGATAGCAAATGTTGGAAAACAGCCGCACGGGATTGACATCACCGAAGACAGCCGGACTGTGTACATCACGTGTGAGAATATTATTGCCTCGGAGCCGCCGCATCATCCCGTCAGCGGGAGTACCGTGCCGGGATTTCTCGTGGCGATCAGTACGAACACGATGAGCGTCATCCGCCGTATTGAAGTAGGCGGCTTCGCCGCGGGGGTTTCTGTTTCGCCGGGAAAGGGGAACTGACATGCGCGCACACTTTGTGTTTGGATTCCTGGCAATTATCTGTACTCTGCCCGCATGTGAACCCGCTGACACGTTTCTTGCGAATACGGACCCCATTGTTCAACTGAGCGTTTCAAACCTGCCGCGCCTCGAGGACGGCGATGGGATGTATTGCGCGTATGTTTCCTATTATGAGTTCAACGGACCGGTGAAGGGGGCAACCGTTCTTCATGAAGAAGGGTTTATCAAAATTGGGGAGTTCAATGTTTCCCCGGATGGCTCGTATCTGGTCGGTGCGAATGGAGCGCTTGCGAAGTTCACGCTTCCCGCGAATCAAGACCCCCAGTTGTTGGATGATATCGTCATCACGATAGAATCGCCTGCGTCGCCTCCGGATTCAGGCGAGACGGGGCCGATTGTCATGGGAGGAAAGTTTCAGGGCGATGAACATACCGCTCATGCGTTCCTGACGATGCTGTATCTTGATGCCTTTGGCACGGATTTCTCTTCCGCGCGTGGGTCGTACACGCTTGCCGCCCCCACCTCTGATCCCGCGGACTCAAATTCCGGGATTTGGTTTTTCCAGGGTTCTCCGCCTGCCCCGTCGCTTGTCAGTCTGCCGTTACTGCCGAATGGCTGGCGATACGAAGGATGGGTGATGGCTTTGGGTATTTCTCCGCCAGCGTATTATTCCACGGGCAAATTCCTCCGCGCTGATTCCGCGGACTTTGACGGCCCCGGACCCGGCAGCGGGCCGGGCAACGGCCTGAGTTTTCCCGGTCAGGACTTTATTACAGGCGATCTCCCGAGGCCTGATCTTCGTTTGCCTGAGTATTCATTCGGAGTCACCGTGGAACCGGAGCCCGATAACTCCGCGGCCCCTTTCTTTCTCCGCATCCTTACGTCCACCACCGTTCACGGGGCGATGAATAACACGGCGCTTCGTTTTGCACCGACTGCAGAGGTATCCATCTCGCGGTGACCCGCATGCATCGTTCAATCACATTGGGTTTGGTTTTTTGCAGTCTGGCTTTTGCACCGTCTGCATTCTCGCAGACCTTTATTCGCGAAACGTATGCGATACCATTCTCGGATTCTTCCGGTGGTATCGGGCATCCTTTCACGGGCGGTTTCTACAATCCCATCCATCAATTTGTGGATATCGATAGCGACGCGGATTTTGATCTTTTCCTGCTGGACAACAACGACCTTTCAACATTTTTTTATCGCAACATTGGCACTCCGCAAACTGCAATCCTGCGCGAACAACAACCCGAGTTTGTTATTCCCCGCCTTCAGGGGTGGTTCAGGTTTCATGACGTTAATGGTGACGGCAAGATTGATTTGCTGACCAAAGGAAATTCCCTGAACACCATCGCGGTCTATGAAAATACCGGCACAGAAAGCTCTCCCGTGTTTTCCCTGATGTCATCGGAGTTGTTGGATTCAGCTAGCGTGACTGTGTACAATCAGGAACAATGTATCCCGGAGTTGGCGGATATCGACTGCGATGGTGATCTCGACTTCTTCTCGCTCAATCCGGGTTCGGGGACAATCAACCTGTACCAGAATATCGGGGGGCCGTCGAATCTGCTACTCGCGTTTCGTACCGATTTCTGGCAGAACATCAGGATATGCCCCGGTTGCAGAAGTGAAGCGCGTCCGGATGCGCATGGCCAGGGCTCGCTGTATTTTGCAGATCTCGACAACGATAGCGATAACGACATGTTGTATGGCGACCTGTTTTCACCGGGCCTCTTTTATTATGAGAATGTGGGAACCTGTTCGATCGCCACCCTTGATTCCGTCTCAGGATATTTTCCCCCGGGAGATTCAATCATCACTGGAGGGTTCAACCAGCCGACCGTTGTGGACATTGACGCCGATGGCGACTTGGACATGTTTGTCAGCGTGCTCGGGCCGTTCCAGCAGGTTGACAATATGTACTTCTACAGAAACAACGGGACGACTTCCTCGTTTGATTTTGAACTCGTGACAAAGAACTATCTGCCCACTGTGGATATGGGACTGCAATCCGCGCCGGCGTTTGTTGATATTGATGGCGACGGTGACCAGGACCTTGCCGTTGGGGATTTGTTCGGTCATGTGAGACTCGCGCGCAACATCGGAACTGCGAATTCTCCATCGTTTCTTCTTGAGGATTCAACGCTTGTTGAGAGTCTCACAGAGTATTCGTATGCGCCGACATTTGCCGATATCGACGCAGACAACGATATGGATATGTTCCTCGGCGAGTTTTCAGGTAAAGTGAAATTCTTTCGCAACAATGGAACCGCGACCCAGCCGCTTTTTCAGTTTACTCCTTCATTCTTCGACAGCATTGCTGTGGGAACGTATGCCGCGCCGGTATTCCATGATCTCGATGGCGACGGTGATCTTGATCTGTTTGTCGGCAGAGGGAATGGGCGCATTTCTCACTACGAGAATGTTGGAACACCCCAGCAATACCAATTCGTTCTTGTGACGCAGACGTTTCAGAACATCAATGTGACCTTTAATGCCAAACCGGTGTTTCAGGATGTCAATGACAACGACCTTGCAGACCTGATCATCGGGAACAGCGACGGGGAGATGTTCCTGTACGCGAATAATGGTCCTCCCGGGAATCCGGTCTTCTTTTTTGTGACGAACGATTATGCTGCAGTTGTAAACGCAAACGAAACAGCGCCCGTCTTTATCGATATTGACAACGACGGCGACCCGGACCTGTTTCTTGGCGGAGAACGGGGGGGAGTGGAGTTCTACAAGAATGACGGTTTTGTTGGAGTGGATGAGGAGCCAGCCGGTCTTCCTTCGGGGCACATTCTTCTTCCGAACTATCCCAATCCGTTTAACCCTTCGACGACGATCCACTATGAAATTGGAGTAACGCGCGGGAGTGCGACGAGCCACGCGGTCATTACGGTTCACAACGTTCTGGGTGAAACTGTTGCGCAACTCGTTGATGAAGATGTTGGTGCAGGAACATACAGCGTCGTATGGAATGCGGAGGGATTTTCAAGCGGCGTGTACTTTGCGCGTCTTTTTGTTGATGGAAAAACTCTTGTGACGCCTATGCTCTTAATTCGATAAGGTGAAATACTTCATGAAGAAACTGTTGTTCGGAGTTTTGTTGTCCGTTCCGTTGTGCAGTACTTCCTTTGCGCAGTTTGAAGGAATTGTTGAAAGCAAGAATGTCACTGTAGATGAAACCGGAACGAAAGTGGAGTACACGATGACCATGTGGGTAAAGCCCAACATGGTGAAGGTCATGACGAGTGCAAAAGGGGTGTCATTGGGCAACACGATGATTTACCGGAATGACCTCGACCGCATCTGGATGATCAGCGAACCGGACAAATCCTATTTTGAAATCAACCAGAAGGATCAACCGGTTGAACAAATGGGTGAGGGTGTGGATGAATCCTACGTTCTCAAGCGGACAGGGAAGAAGAAAACCATCTTGAAGTTTCCCTGCGAAGAAATAATTCTTACGCGCGGTGAGGAACGGACGGAAATCTGGGCGACTGCGAAACTGAAAACACTTGGCGAAACGCTCGCGAAAGCGTTTGGCCTTGAAAGCACCAAAGGCGTGAAAGGTTGGGATAGCGAACTCGCTTCGCTGGGCTTGTATCCAATAAGCGCGAAGATTTCAATGGATGGAGTCACCATGGAATCGCAGGAAGTGACTTCCGTGTTGCAGAAAAAAGTCGATGCTTCCGAGTTTGA
>CAZJYO010000104.1:0-9111 GCA_964550275.1 uncultured Chitinophagales bacterium | reverse complement strand
CGTGAGATCAAGCTCGTCCTTTATGCTGGGAACTCATGAGGGATAAACGGTACGCGATTGAATGCACAAAGGGATGGGTAATGTCGGTCGGATGTTGGAGAGATTATCTGAGTCACTGATTTTACCCAGAACGAATCCCCGCCGTTCTGATTCTCAGACAGAGTAACCCAAACAAGCATAAGCGCCTGTCAGTCTGAAACTGCAGGCGCTCAATGATTCATCCCGGTTCGGATTGCTATTTCACCAACAGCATCTTCTTTGTATCGACAACATTATTGCCAACTGCGAGAACCGACAGATATGTTCCGCTCGCATATTTTGATGCATCCCACCTGGCGCTGTAATTCCCCGGTTGCATTTCCCCGTCGGCCAGGGTTTCAATTTCCTGACCGAGCGTATTATAGACCTTCAGCGTTACGCGTTCGGGAGACGCAACATGGTACCGGATTTCTGTGGTCGGATTAAACGGGTTGGGAAAGTTCTGATCCAGAAGGAATGCCGCTGGAACACTTATGCCAAGTCCGCCGGTCTTAACCACCGTGTTCATCGATGGCGCGGCCGCCGGGGCTCCTGCCGTCAACTGCTTCACATAATCATAGCCCCGGTGTGGATTCGCAAGGTACGGGAAGCTTGCGAGCAACGACAGATCGTTCTTGACTGGACCCGCGAGATATGTCAGTTCATTCACGAGTTTTGGCGATGCAAGGTCGGAATAATCGCCAGCAACTGCATCGTCAAATGGCAATCCGACCGCCGCTAGAACCAATCCGCCAACCGCCTGCAATTCAATGGTGGTAACATCATCTTCAAGACGGCGACCGTTCGGGAATCCATCCATGTGAGGGATATCCTGAAGGTCCCTTGTTCCGTTGTACGTGGGATCGGTCAAACCAAGGACCGCGGCTCGAACAAGACCCATCCGCGCGTTCGATGTGAACTCGGTCGTGGAGCGATTCGTGACCGGAGTTGCCATATTGAGTCTCAGCATATCGCCGCCATACAACTTCCCGCTTGCCGTCACGAGGACTGGTAGAAAATTATGGATGAACGGTTTTCCGGCACTAAGAGGGCCGCCCGTCTTTCCGGTAGCGAGTTGATAGGGAATTGCGTTCGGCACACCAAAATAGAAGATCGGAAAAATGTCTACCAAGCGCGGCCTGTTGTCTGCAAATAGGCCGCGGGGCTGGATATTGGCCGCGAATGCCGTACCTGAAAGGTCCGGTGGCGGATTCAACGCAGTCAGTGCGTAGACCCCATCCTTACCATTACGGAAGTCGAATCCGGGTGTAGAATATCCGGGAAGAGTTCCAATCGCCGGATATGATTGGGATTGTATTCTCAACGCGCTCAGCGACGGCACCGCGCCACCAAACTGGGCGTCGTCCATGTACAGCGCCAGTTCCGGGTTGGCGAAATACTTCCAGAAGCTCTGCTCTTCTTCATCATAAGGCGTGTAGTAATTCCAGCGATCTTTTTCGCCAAGAGGAATCACTGCTTCATTCGTCAGGGGCATGCCAAGCCGCGAAACCTGAATCCAAGGACCATAAGTTACCGGTTTTGTGCCTCCTTCTTGAAGGATCGTAATCTTCTTCCTGCTTGCGGACGCCCAGACGCCAATGACAAAATCGGGGTCAAGGATGCTTGTCGCTTGGCTCACGCTCTTACCGCTTTTTTGCAGTTTGTTGATCGGTATCTTCATCGCGATGGTGTGTGTGTTGAACCCCGCCACCGCATCGCGCGTATTGGCTGGATTGCCGGGATCGGCCCCGAAAGAACTTCGAGTGCCGCCAAGATCAAACACTCCCCCGAGGTCAACAAAGAAGGGATCGTCACGAGGACCGCAAAATACCACCTCGCCTGTTGTTGCCGTTCTGATGGAGGATGAAACCAAAGCGTCATAGCTCATTCCCAACCCTGCTGCCCCTTCTATGGATCGGGGGCCAATGTTGTTGGGAGGCACGGGTCCATTACTGATGATCGTGGAAAAGCTGACTCCCCCGTCCACACTCTTTTCACACGTATAGGTCGTTTTGAGGTTTTGCTTTCCGAGTCTGATATTAAAAAACGTTGTCGGATCCTCATTGATTTGCCTAAACGTGAACCGATACGTGATATTGTCACGGGCACTTCCAAGCGCACCGGTGGACGGCCGGTTCTTGATATGTATTTCGTATCGGATATCCTCCCCGAATGTGACATAATTTGGTCCACCCTCGGGTAATTCAAAGGGAATGTAGTTTGCAATGATGGTCACGGCGTTTGGATCGTCGGGCGACCGAAAGGCATACAGATCAGTATTATCAGCAAGCGGATCGTTGCTGATGAGCGGCGCTTCCCGATGGCTTGATGCAACAGTGGGTTCGGGTTGAAACGCCAGGAGTGCAAGAAATAGCCCGATCGCCGCTCCTGCGAACAATGTGAATCTCTTCATGGGATCCCTCCTAACAAGAGTTGTGATTGAAGAATGAGACGCCCCAGAACTCAGGGGTCGGTTTGAGAGAGAGACGATGCGCTTTCAGCATACGAACTACATGGACATCTGGATTGGCAAAACGTCGGAAATCCAATGGACCAAAAAAACCGTAGGAACAATATACAGCTGACCCGCATCGTAGGCCGGCACACCCAAAATTCTTCATTTTCATCACCGTTCGCCGGGGGATTCGGCCCTCGTTCGCGCGAGAGAGAGCCGAATGGCCGAATTTCCCGGCAGTTAATCGAGGAAAACATGAAACGCTCAGTAATAGTCCCGTTGGGTATCGCTTTAGTCGTAGCTTTTGGTTTGGCTGGGTACCTACTGTCCAAACACATGATGACAGAAAGCAATACCCCCAGGCTCATCATACGTTCCGGCGATGCTGTCGCGTCTGGCGAGTTCAAGAATGCCCAAAAGACGGCAGAGTTCTATCGGGATGAGATTCGTGACAATCCTGATGTGGTGAAGAACTACGTTGAATTGGCCCAACTCTTCCTTCAGGAGGCAAGAGCAACGGGGCTCCATCATGAGTATATAGAGAAAGCAGAATGGCTCCTCGACGAGGCTCATCAAAGAGAACCGGAGAATTTTGAAATTCTCCTTGCCCACGCATCGGTTTCCATGATCAAGCATCAGTTTTCGGAAGCAAGGACATTGGCAGAGAAGGCGATTGCAAAGAACTCTTACAGCGCGACTGCGCATGGCATCCTTTGCGATGCACTGGTTGAACTTGGAGAATACGACAAAGCGGTGGTGGCAGGAGAGCACATGCTGGCCATTCGTCCAGACATGCGCTCGTACGCCCGCGCTTCCTATCTGCGCGAGTTACACGGAGATTTCGCTGGTGCAAAAGAGGCAATGCTCATGGCAGGAGAGGGTGGTATCCGCGGTCAGGAAAACCGCGCGTGGGCATTCTACAATCTTGGAAAGCTTTATTTCAACGAGGGCGCGCTCGACACGGCAGAATTCATTTTCAAGGGAATTCTCGAAGAGCGTCCTGGTTATGCATACGCTTTAAGCGGACTGGCAAACATCCGTTTTTTGCAAGGGAAGACTGAGGAGAGCATTAAACTTCTCAAAGATGCCTTCGCCAGCATGCCGGAACACTTGTTTGTCGAGCAATTGGCGGATCTCTATCGCGCAATTGGCGACACGGACAATGCAGAAGCCGTAACGGAAACTGTACTCGCGGAATTCAAGCATCATCGCGATGCCGGATGGAATGTTGACAAGGAGTTTGCTCGTTTCTGTGCAGACCACGAAATTAACCTGCCGGAAGCTTTGGAGCGCGCACGGGCGGAGTACGAGCGCAGGCCGAAGAACATCGAAGTCCTTGATGTGTTGGCGTGGACAATTTACAAGGCGGTCGGCGCCAGAAATGCAGTGCCTTACATAGAAAAGGCCCTCCAAATGAAAACAACTAACGCTACTGTATCATATCATGCCGGAATCATTTTCTCGTCAGCCGGAATGACAGAAAAAGCACGCCCATATCTTGAGCGCACTCTTCAATCGAACGCGGGCGGCAGCATGCTCTATCTCCAAAACGCGCAGAGGACATTCGCTTCTCTTCGGTGATGATGTTGTGGGGGCCGCCGGGGACCGCGGCCCATACTTCACTCCGCTCCTCTAAGATGCTCCCCTTTCGGTTTTGCAATTCCACCCAGGCACCACTGTCTGCAGGCAATTCGCACTTCCTTTTCTTCCGGTGGTTTCGCGTAGCATGAACCACGCGGAATAGCAACAACAGGTCGATCCGGAATTCTTATATTGAAATTACTTTTGCCATGCTCGCTCTGTTTGAAAACATCACCACGATTTCCTTTGACTGCTACGGCACTCTCATCGATTGGGAAACCGGTCTCCTCGGTTTTTTCCGGCCCCTCCTGAAGCGTCACGCCGCCGCAATCAACGACGATGCCTTGCTTGAGTTGTACGCAAGGGTTGAACAGGAACAAGAAGCCGGAGAGTTCAAAAACTACACGTCCATTCTTCGTGACTCGGTCCACTCCATGGGAAAACACCTCCATTGCAAGTTTTCTGAAGACGAGGCGGACGGACTGGCGAAATCACTTCCGGAATGGCCTCCGTTTCCCGATACCGTTGCCTCGTTGAACGCTCTGCACACGCGCTATCGTCTTGCGATTATCTCAAACACCGACAACGATCTTTTCGCGGCAACAGCGCGCCGCTTGAACATTCATTTCGATTCTGTCACAACTGCGGAGGCAGTCGGTTCTTACAAACCCTCGACGAACAATTTTCTCCGCGCCCTTGAGTCAATCGGTGGGAACCCGGAGAACATTCTTCATGTCGCTCAAAGCCGCTACCATGATGTTGCGCCCGCCAAATCTCTTGGCTTGAAAACGGTCTGGGTTGACCGGCGCTACAACAAGACCGGCGCAGGAGCCACATCAGCATCAGAAGCAATTCCCGATCTTGCGGTGCCGAGTCTCAAAGCACTCGCTCGAATCATGAACGTGTTATAACAACTCTACAGGGAGAAAACCATGATCGAAACAACCCGTCAATACATCACTCGTATTCTCAGTTACAGCGAAGGGAAAGATCCCATGCGCGTGCTGCGCGCTACTTCGCCCGCAATAGACAGAATGGTAAAGAAAAAGTCGCGTGCAACGATGATGCGCAGGCCGCGCCGCGGTGCATGGTCCGCTTCCGAGATCGTTACGCACCTCGCGGAGTGCGAGCTTGTGTTCGGTTACCGGCTTAGAAAGGTATTGGAGAAAAGCGGAACACCAATGCAGGCGTTCGAGCAGGATGACTGGCAACGTAACGCCGGATATCTCCATGCAAACACTCCCATGGCGCTGGAACTCTTTTCGGTGCTGAGAAAAAACAATCTCGCCCTTCTGGCATCTCTTCCGCGCAGGAAATGGAGAAACTACGGGATCCATTCCGAACGGGGCAAGGAAACAGTCACACGCATTGTGGAAATGTTTGCGGGTCACGACATCAATCATTTGCGGCAGTTGGAACGGATTCTTGGCCCGTCGTAATCGGGCATAACCCGTTCCAAGCTGGAATGGAACAGGCTGTTTTCGTATCTTGCTTCAAGAATATTGTTGTTGAACGGAAACCATGGCATGGAAAATACGGATAAACTTCAGGCTCTTTTAGAGGAATTCGGCCCGAACGCCGGTCTGGTTGAAGAGCTCCTTCGGGAGTACCTTAACAATCCGGCCGGTGTCAGCGCAAGCTGGCAGAAGTATTTTGCCGGCGTTCTGGAATCGAAAAACGGTAACGGATCGCAGACCCCTGCACAACAACAAGTATCAACCCCGGTTGTTTCAACAGCCAAATCGTCACCTGCACCACAGTCAGACGCGCAAAACCAGGCAACGATGATCCGCGGCGTTGCCGCACGCATTGTCGAGAACATGGAAGCAAGTCTTTCTCTTCCCACGGCAACGTCCGTGCGTACGCTCCCGGTCAAAGCGCTTGAAGAGAATAGGCGCTTGCTGAACCAATATCTCGCCGTCCATTCCGGCCAGAAGGTTTCCTTCACACACATTATTGCGTGGGCGATTGTCAAATCGCTCAGCATTCAACCCAACCTGAACGCGTCGTTCACACGCATTGAAGGCGTTCCTCACAAAACGGACCGCCCTGAAATCAACATCGGGCTCGCTATTGATCTCACACGCAAAGACGGCACGCGGTCGCTTGTGGTTCCCAATGTCAAAAACGCCGGTGCCCTCGACTTCGGACAATTCGTTGAAGCGTATGATTCCATCGTGAACAAGGCGCGCGCCGGCGCTCTCGATCCCTCCGACTTTCAAGGGACATCCATCACGCTCACAAATCCGGGAACCGTTGGCACTGTCGCATCCATTCCAAGACTGATGCCCGGTCAGGGAGCAATTATCGCGACCGGCGCGATCAATTATCCCGCGGAAAACCACGGCATGTCAGAGGAATATCTTTCCGCGCTCGGTATCAGTAAAGTCATGACCATGACGTGTACGTACGATCACCGGGTTATCCAGGGGGCCGAGTCGGGACAGTTTCTCGCGCGCATCCATACCTATCTGCTGGGCGAAGAACGGTTTTACGATCAGTTGTTTGCCGATCTCAGGGTTCCTTATGAGCCCTTCCGGTGGACACGCGATACAACACAGACCCTCGGCACAGGAACGCAGAACCTTGATCAGATTGAAAAGCAGGCGCGTGTCCTTCAGCTTATTAATGCGTACAGAGTGCGCGGCCATCTGATTGCGCATCTCGACCCGCTCGTGCATGAACCCCATCATCATCCCGAACTTGATCCGGCATTTTACGGGCTCACCATGTGGGATTTTGACCGCGTCTTTGTAACCGGAGGGCTGGCAGGCAAACCCCACGCGACGTTGAGAGAAATCCTGGATATCCTGAGGGCAACCTATTGTGGAAACATCGGCGTTGAATACATGTTCATCCAGGACCCGGTACAGAAGCAGTGGCTGCAGGAACGCATGGAGCCAAAACGGGGTGGCGGGGATATTCAACCCGGGGATCGAAAGCGGATTTTGATAAAACTTTCCGAAGCCGAGGGCCTGGAAAAATTCCTGCATACTCGCTTCGTCGGGCACAAGCGGTTTTCCCTCGAAGGTGCAGAAACGGTCATCCCCATTCTTGATGAGCTTCTCAACAAGGCAGGCGACAACGGCGTCGGTGAGATAATAATCGGCATGGCTCACCGCGGAAGATTGAATGTTCTTTCGAATACTATCGGGAAGTCCCTTGCAAAACTGTTCTCCGAGTTTGAGGGCAATATCGATCCGAGCACGACACAGGGTTCAGGCGATGTGAAATACCATCTCGGCGCGCAGGGAACCCATATAACGCCCGCCGGAAACAGCATCACGGTTGCGCTCGCTCCCAACCCGAGTCATCTCGAAGCGGTCAACCCTGTTGTTGAGGGAATTGTTCGCGCCAACCAGGATCGCCGCGGCGACGTGGCGCGTGAACGCGTCATTCCCGTGCTTCTTCACGGAGACGCTGCGTTTGCCGGACAAGGCATCATCGCCGAGACGTTGAACCTTTCACAGCTTCAAGGGTATCGCACGGGCGGCACGATTCACATCATCATCAATAACCAGATTGGATTTACCACGACACCGGATGATGCGCGGTCCACGCCATATTCAACCGACGTTGCGAAAATGGTGCAGGCGCCAATATTCCATGTCAATGGCGACGACCCGGAGGCGGCAATCCGTGTTACACGTCTGGCGCTGGAATACAGGCAGCGCTTTAAGAAAGATGTTGTGATCGACATGTTCTGTTACCGAAGGCACGGCCACAATGAGGGTGATGAACCAAGTTACACCCAGCCGCTTCTTTACAAGAAGATTCGAGAGCATCAATCCGTAAAACATCTTTACGCGGAGCGCTTGTTGCGACTTGAGCTTCTTCGCCAGGAGGAGCTTGACGCAATTCAGGAGGAGGCGCGTCAGCGGTACGAGGATGCTTTCACTGCGGCACAAAAAGGCGACCTTCACTACACGCCGGATGTACCCCTTGCCGTCTCAGCCGAAGAACTTGAAGCTGTCCAGCCGCTGGGCGAGACAAGCATTTCCACGGAAACACTGCATGACATTACTCGCGCGCTGACTTCCGTTCCGGAAGGATTTACACTGAACCCGAAGCTTGCGCGCATGCTTGCTGAACGCCGCGCCCTTCTCGATAAATCCATTCCAATCGATTGGGCGTTTGCGGAAGCGCTCGCATTCGGTTCGCTCGTGGTGGAAGGAACGCCTGTTCGTTTGAGCGGACAAGACAGCGGGCGCGGGACCTTCAGTCAGCGGCACCTTATTCTCTGCGACGCGAATACAGGAAAAGAGTACTCTCCTCTCAACCATGTGAGACCGGGCCAGGCAACATTCAGGGTGTACGACAGCTTGCTTTCCGAAGCGGCTGTACTCGGCTTCGAGTTTGGCTACAGTGTCGCCGATCCGTTGACGCTCGTGATGTGGGAAGCCCAGTTCGGAGATTTCGTCAATGGCGCGCAGGTGATCATCGACCAGTTCATTGCCGCGTCCGAATCGAAATGGCAGGAGCAAAGCGACCTTGTCCTTCTCCTTCCGCACGGGTTTGAGGGTCAGGGCCCTGAACACTCCAGCGCCCGGCTCGAACGCTTCCTTCAGTTGTGCGCCGAGGAAAACATCAAAGTATGCAATTGTTCTACGCCAGCCCAATACTTCCATGTGCTGCGGCGGCAGATGCGGGATAGCCGGCGAAAACCGTTGGTCATCATGACCCCGAAAAGCTTGTTGCGTCACCCGCAAGCAGTTTCATTGCCCAAAGAATTTACACACGGATCATTCAATGAAGTCGTTGAGGACACAACGATTGCTAGCCCGAAGCGGATTGTCTTCTGCTCAGGAAAGCTCTATTATGATCTCACAGCTTCCCGTGAAAAGAATAAGCATGCTCACGTTGCCATTCACCGGTGCGAACAGTTTTATCCATTCCCCGCGGATCAGATCTCCTCTATCCTGAAACGGTATTCAAGCGTCAAGGATGTTGTTTGGGCACAGGAGGAACCTGCAAACATGGGGGCATGGACATTCCTGCGACCGCTGTTGAACGGATGCCTGGAACAAGGACAGGTATTGCGTTACATTGGCCGGCCG
>CAZJYO010000103.1:0-9124 GCA_964550275.1 uncultured Chitinophagales bacterium | reverse complement strand
GACCTCCAAGAAGGATGGTGACTGACCGGCAAAAAACTGCGGGTGTCGGCATGCGTCAGCACTGAGCCGTCAATCTGCAACGGGTATTTCCGTTTACAGCACGGGAGGCAGATACCAGCGCGTCAGGATGCTGTCAGAAAACGGGGAGGAGGAAGGAGGACATCTCGTGGCATGGAAACAATCTGCTCCCGGGGCTCGATCTCCGATCGACCTGTAGGGAACAGAGCCGCAAGCCAAGTGCAGCCGGTGTGCAGTGAATGCTTGAATGCGCCATGAAACGAATCGAGGTTCTTCTGATCCGGAGAATCACCCGTTTGCCGCTGTACGTGGAGCGCAAGATTCTCGAAAAGCCGTTCCTCCTGAACATCGTTGATGCAGAAGAACTGGGTGGAGTCACCAACGACGTTCTGTGATACCACATCGTACATCCCGCCACGGTAACGAAACTCGTTCTTTTTCAGCCACACGAGCCCGTAATCGCCGCGCTGAAGCTGTTCAGAATGGAAAGAAAAAGTCATTAACTCGGACGGGGGGACCGTGGCCTTAAGCATGAGTTTGACTTCGCGCTGTATTCGCTGTTGCAAAACGGAAAATGCAACAAGATAACCCGCAAGGTTGTACAGATAAAGAAGGAGAATCAGGAATGCAACGAGGCGTTTCACGGCGATAGTATTGTTGAAAGTCAAGGTACACATCGCGAACCAGAGTTTCAAACCGTCGGTTTGAACCGCAAACCTGTGTATATTGAACCCGGTCTTCCGCAGAAGTTCATCAGTTCGATTTCACTCGGCATGGACCTGTAATCATACACCCGTGTGCGGGGTTCGCGCTACAGAGAGTCCTGCACGCCGTTTCTTATTTTGCGGAGCGTCAGCATGAAAGATATGCAGAAACAAACCCGCAGACTCCGTCTGTACCGAAAAATTCATAGGTGGCTCGGCGGAGTGCTCTTCTCGGCGTTCTTTCTTGTCGCTATTTCCGGACTTGCGCTGGGATGGAAGAAACACTCCGGCGGGCTAATTCTTCCGGAAACGCACGAGGGGGTTTCCGCTAATCTTGAAACATGGCTCCCGCTGGATTCACTCCACACGATCGCCCTTCAGGTTTTTCGCGATTCCATTTCGCAGGAACTCTCCACGGCGCTCGACAGGATTGACGTACGCCCGGACAAGGGAATGCTCAAGTTTGTTTTCATTGACGAGTATTGGGGTCTCCAGCTGGATGGAACCACAGGCAGACTGCTCCATATTGAACGGCGGCGGTCCGACTTCATCGAGAATCTTCATGATGGTTCGATCATTGACCACATCTTCAAGACTGATGGACGATTCAAACTCGGCTACACAACGGTTATGGGGGTGGCCTTGCTGTTGTTTTCGGTGACAGGATTCTGGCTGTACTACGGACCGAAGCGGCTCATGAAAAAAAAGCGCCTGATGTCTTCCTAAAATATTCATGGCATACCGCCAAACCGATGCGAAGATCCGAAGTCCGGGCCTTCTGTCGTTTCAGTCCCCGGTTGCGTTTTGATTTCTTCGTTCTAAATTGCAGGAACAACAAAAACAGGAACGGGAGACTGACGGACGTAGATGAATGATCAATTAGAAGTTTTTCAGAACGCCGAAGTTGCAGAGAAGCAAACAGGGCAAAGGGATCGCTCGGCAATTCCGGTGGAACACACGTGGAAGCTTTCCGATATCTATCCTTCCGATGACGCATGGAAGTTGGCAAAGGAAAAGCTCACGGCGCAAATTCCGGAAGTCAGAAAATTCAAAGGACGGTTGTCCTCCTCGGGTTCGACGCTCCTCGCATGTCTGGAATTGCTGGATTCCATCAGCAAGGAATACACGCGGCTCTATTGTTATGCAAGCATGTGTTCCGATCAGGATACGCGGAATGCGACATATCTCGCGATGGAACAGGAGGCCGCGCAGATTGGCTCGGAATTAGGCGCGCAAACGGCGTTTGTTGACCCTGAGATTCTCGCCATGGATCGATCAACCATTGACGCACTGTTTGCACAGGAACGCGGTCTTGCTTTGTACCGGCACAGCATTGAAGACACGCTTCGCCGCAAGGCGCACACCGGCACCGAGGGGGAAGAGAAGATACTGGCCGATGCAGGGCTTGTGTCGGATAACGCGAGTTCCATCTACGGCGTTTTCTCCAACGCTGATTTCCCCTTTCCTTCGGTGACGATGAACGATGGAACGACGTTGCGCCTGGACCGCGCCGCATTCGCCTTGCACAAGAGCGCCGTCAACAGGGAAGACCGGAAGAAGGTGTTCTCCGCGTACTTTGGCGCGCACAATGCATACCGCCGGACGTTCGGAACGCAACTGTATGCAGAAGTGAAAAAGAATATGTTTTTCGCGCGGGCGCGCAAGTATGGATCGTGTCTTGAGCGCGCGCTCGATGGAGGGAACATTCCTGTCGCGGTGTACCGCGGCCTTATCGACAATGTGCATGCACATCTTCCGACGTTTCACCGGTATCTTCGCCTGCGAAAAAACATTCTCGGTCTCGACCGGCTTCACTACCACGATTTGTATGCGCCCCTTGTTCCAGCGGCTGATATTGACTATGCATTGAACGACGCGTATGACCACGTGTTAACATCGCTTGCTCCTCTTGGCGCAGAATACGTGAACATTTCTCGAAAAGTCTTCAACGAACGCTGGGTCGATGTCTATCCCAACGAAGGAAAGCGTTCCGGCGCGTATTCCAATGGGGCCGTGTATGATGTTCATCCATACATCCTCCTGAATTACAACGGAAAATACGACGACGTCAGCACCATAACGCATGAACTCGGCCATACGATGCACTCGTTTCTCAGCAACAAATCGCAGGCGCACATTAATTCGCACTACTCGATTTTTGTCGCGGAGGTTGCCTCAACGCTGAACGAAGCACTTCTGATGGACCATATGCTCAAAACCATCACCGATGACCGCGTGCGACTTTCGTTATTGGGAGAATATCTGGACAGCATTCGCGGAACGGTGTTCCGACAGACGCAATTTGCTGAGTACGAATTGAAGATCCACGAGGTTGCCGAGAGCGGCGAATCGCTCACGGGGGATTCGCTCAGCGCGCTCTATGATGAAATCAACAAGCGCTATTACGGACATGACGCGGGTGTTTGTGTGGTTGATGATGAAATTGCTGTCGAGTGGGCGCACATACCGCACTTTTATTACAATTTCTATGTATTCCAGTACGCAACGTCCTTTACGGCGTCAGCGGCGATATCGGAACAGATTCTTGCGGGTGATGCAACAGCGACGCGACGTTATCTGGAGTTGCTGTCGGCGGGCGGCTCGGACTACCCGATCAATCTTTTGAAGAAGGCCGGCGTTGACATGACGACATCAACCCCGTTTGACCTTACGATGGCGAAGATGAACCGCGTGATGGATGAGATGGAGAGAATTATTGCACGGCTGAAAAACTAAAACAGCTACTTCATGAACGCGTAGTTCATCAGTTTGTACGCGAGTTTCGCCGTGGTGAGGTCAGGATGCGAGACTCCCTTCTCAGGCGCCAACTCCACAATATCACACCCGACAATCTTTTTTTGCTCGCCGACGCGGCGAAGAAGCGTCATCGTTTCAGCCCACCACAAACCGTTTGGCTCCGGTGTTCCAGTACTCGGCATGATCGACGGATCGAATCCGTCCACATCAAAGCTGACATAGACGTGTCCGGAGAGCTGCTCGAGAACGCGATCCATCCAGTCGTACTGCCGGCGTGGATTGCGTATCTCGTGCGCGTACAGCGTCGTGATGCCCTTCTGCTTGATGAACCGTGACTCCTCGATACACTGCGCGCGGATGCCCACTTGCACCAACCGTTGCGGATTCAGAAACTCGCACACACGCGCCATCACGGAGGCGTGGCTGTAAATGCTTCCCTGGTAACTCTCGCGCAAATCTGAGTGCGCATCGAATTGCAGCACGGACAAATCCGGAAAGCGCTCCAGATGAGCGCGGATCGGGGCTTGCGAAATCGTGTGTTCGCCGCCCAAAGTTACGACGAACTTCTTGTGTTCGAGCAATTGCTTTGTTGTGTCGTAGATAATCGAAAGCGCTTTTGTATCCGCCTTCTTGCCGAACTTCAACGGCGGAAGCGTCGCAATCCCCACATCATAGCATAACTCCCGGTCCAGCTCCTCGTCATAAAACTCGACAAAGTGCGATGCTGTGATGATCGCGTCCGGACCTCGCTTGGTGCCGCCTCCATAACTTACCGTGTGTTCATACGGCGCCTGAAGCACGACGATCGCTGAGGAATCAAAAGCAGAAATTTTCTTTTCGATGGCAAGGAAGTTTGAGGCCGTGCCTAAAGCTTTGAATGATGGCATAGTTGAATTGAAAGAGCTGAAAGATGGATTGTGAAGTTGTCGCCAATGTATAGAGCGCCGCGTTCAGAAGCAAGAACCGTTGCTGGAGGTTACTATATCCACTTCTTTTTGAAAAGAAGTGGCAAGAAAACTTTCGGAACTGCAAACCCTGCATTCGTTTGTAGGGTGGTAACTGTAAAGTGTAGTAGTTGGTCTGCCAACCCGCACATCCGGCAGTTCCGAGGGCTTGTGATCTATGAACATGGCATTGCATTTAGTCTCCCGAAGTCGACAACTGGGTGATGGAGGAGTGAGTTACGTACGTTGCATGCGTTGTTGTTACGTAAAGCTTCAATTTTTCAGTTTGGCTATTCGTGTGAACCAAGGGTCGGAATTGCGGGGCGGTGTGTGGTGGAAGACAATCAACAATCTCCCAATTTCCGACTATTAACAATTGAGGCGTTCGCCTGCCCGCCGACGCGGTCGGGAAGTTGCATCGGCCTACGACGACTCAACCATAAACCGTTACGGTTGTTTGCTTGACAATCGCCGCGTTTTCGGGTACTTTTCTCCCCATCATTCACACCACACGACGCATGCTCTCACCCCGCACAACCTATTGTATTCTCCTTGCCGGCGCGTTCCTCTGGTGTTGCGGATTCATTGGAGCTCCGTTCGTTTCCGCCGCTCTCGGTTCTGAAGATGTTGTGACCCGCCTGTTCTATGAATTCTACCGGCCTGTGTGCCACCAAATGGATGCACGCAGTCTGTATCTTGCGGGCGAGCCGTTTTCCGTGTGCTCGCGTTGTTCTGCCATCTATCTTTCATTTCTCTTGGGTGTCGCACTATTTCCACTGGTCCGTTCTCTACAAGATTCATCGATTCCATCACAGACCATCTTGCTGTTGGCTTCTCTTCCGATCGCACTTGATGCCTTCGGCGGCGTTTTCGGGATTCATACTGTGACACTTGAGACGCGATTGATTACCGGTTCCATTTTCGGCTTCACGCTTGCCTTCTTCATCATTCCCGCTCTCATCGGGGGATTGAGTGATTCATCTGAACGTTCCATCATCAACCATCCAACACAGAAAGGGTTTTCCAATGCCAGAAAAACCGTCTAAACTTATGCCCGCGTTGTACGGCGGCATTGTCATGGGATTGATTTCCGGCATCCCGTTCGTCAATCTGATCAACTGTTTCTGCTGTGCCGGCATTCTGCTCGGCGGATACCTCAGCGTGTTTTTCTATAAGAAGGACCTTCCGGAATCTGTTCAACTGACAAACAAAGATTCCCTTCAGCTTGGTGCCCTCGCCGGCGTCTTCGGTGCGGTCATCAGCATTGTGCTCAGCGTTTTGCTGATCTATTCCATCGGCAACATCACCGGTGAGGTAATGTATGATTTCGTCTATGGCATCTATGATCAATTCGGCCTTACGCAACAGATGACGCAGGAACAATTGGACCAGCTTGCCTCCATGAAGGCGGCCGAGTTCGACCCGACGAATATCTTTTTTGCATTCATCATCGACCCGTTGTTCGGCCTGCTCGGCGGCCTCATCGGTTACTCCATGCTCAAACCGAAAGCCGGAGCAAAACCTGTTGTACCTCCGTCTGTTGGCTGACATGAAAACGCTGTTTATATTCCTGTTGCTCGCGGCAGGTGTGCTTGAAGCACCGGCACAATCGAAACCGGTTGCCATCAAATGCGGAACGTTGATTGACGTTGCTGAAGGGAAAGCAATTTCCGGCGCAGTGATTGTCGTTGAAGGAAACACCATTACTGCGGCGGGGAAGGGCGTATCCATTCCAGGAGGCGCAGAGATCATTGATCTTTCCGCGGCGACAGTTCTTCCCGGCTTGTTCGATTTGCATTGTCATTTTCCCGGAAGTGACGGCGGACGCGGTTCTGCGGCGGATAACGCGCTCGGTGGAGTCCGCAACGCGGAAATTGTTCTGTTGTCGGGATTCACCACAATTCGCGATCCCGGCGGTGGGAGTCCGAACTACACAAACGCGTCTGTTCGCGATGCAATCAACCGCGGATCTTTTCCGGGTCCGCGCATCCAGGTTGCGGGCCGTTATCTTTCGATCACCGGCGGGCATGGAGATGCGAATAATGTTGCGCCGGAGTATGAGGATGTCGGCGACAATATTGTGAACGGCGTTGAAGAAATGCGCCAGGCAGTGCGCAAAGACGCAAAGTTCGGAAGCGAGTGGATCAAGTTGTATGTCACAGGCGGATTCTTTTCCGCTGGCGACGACCCGACGCAGCAGCACTTTTCCGACGAGGAAATTACGATGGCAGTGGAGGAAGCGACACGACTCGGTAAGCATGTTGCAGCCCATGCGCACGGCGCTGTAGGAATAAAAGCGGCGGCAAAGCTTGGAGTTCGTACGATTGAACACGGCACCTTCATTGATGATGAAGGCATCAAGCTGATGAAAGAGCACGGAACATTTCTGGTTCCGACCATGCGAACGATTGAATTGCTTGCCAAGGAACCGCCGTCGAACGCATCCGAAGGACGCAAGAAGGCATACCGGCTTGCGAAACAGCACTTTACGGAGATGATGGAAAACGTCGGCAAAGCAATTAAGAGCGGAGTGAACATCGCATTCGGTAGCGACATGGTAACAGAGCCGCATGGCCGTTCTGCACAAGAGTTCCGGCTTCATGTGATGGCAGGGCAAACACCGATGGAAGCAATTCGTTCGGCGACGATCGTTTCCGCAGAGGCGCTTAACGTGAGCAAGGAAACAGGAAGCATCCAGGCAGGGAAGCTTGCTGACATTATTGCTGTTACAGGAAATCCGCTTGAAGACATTACCGTGCTGGAACGCGTCGGGTTTGTCATGAAAGATGGCAAGGTGTACAAGAATGAACTATCGCAAGGGGGAAAGTAGCAACGAATGAGCAAGCTTCGCATCGGTGTTGTGTTCGGCGGACGTTCAGGAGAGCATGAAGTATCGTTGGTGTCAGCGGCGTCCGTTATTACATCGCTCGATAAAAGCAAATATGAAGTTATTCCCATCGGGATTTCACAAGAGGGCCGATGGCTGAGTTCGCATGATGCTGTCCAACTTTTGAAAGAACGAAATCAGCTCGATCGTCTCCCCGAGAGATTCATCGCGCCGGAGCCGCATCGTCGCGCTCTTGTCTCCCCGGAGAAACCTGATGCACAGGATGCAAAACTCGACGTAATCTTTCCTCTCGTCCACGGGACATTCGGAGAAGACGGGACGTTGCAGGGTTTGTTTGAGCTCGCAGATATTCCGTACGTAGGCGCGGGCGTTCTCGGTTCGGCGCTCGGTATGGACAAAATCATTCAGAAACAGGTTTTCGCGCAAGCCGGACTCCCGATTGCAAAATACGTCTGGTTCCTATCAAGCGAATGCAAGGCGTACACAAAACGCGTTGCGACTGCGTGTGAAGGGAGTTTGCGTTACCCCATGTTTGTCAAGCCGGCGAACACCGGTTCAAGCGTCGGCATTTCCAAGGCACATGACAAAAAGGAATTACTTGTCGCGCTGAAAACTGCGGCGGCGTTTGACCGGAAAGTAATTGTAGAGCAGGGGATCCCACGCATACGCGAGATCGAATGCAGCGTTCTCGGAAACGATACGCCCGAATGTTCACTTCCGGGCGAGATTGTTCCCTCCAATGAGTTCTACGACTACGACGCGAAGTATGTTGACGGCAAATCCACGGCGATCATTCCGGCGAAATTGCCCGCGGCTGTTGTGAAGAAACTCCGTGCTCTTGCCCTGAAAGCATTTACGTCTCTAGACTGCGCGGGCATGGCGCGCGTGGATTTCTTCGTGACCAAAACATCCAGCAAAGTGTATCTCAACGAGATCAACACCATTCCAGGGTTTACTTCCATCAGCATGTACCCGAAGTTGTGGGAAGCGACTGGACTCTCTTATTCCCGGTTGCTGGATCGGCTTATCGAATTGGCGATGGAAAGGCATGCTCAAAAGTCCGCCATCCGGACGAGCTACCAGCCGAAGCAGGAGTGGTTTAAGTCTTCTTGAGTGATATTGTCTTGAACGCTGACAACAATACTTGGTGGCTGACCGTTTGTCTTACTCTCCTGTGCTTTGTTTCCTGTGACACATCAACTCCACCCGCGGAAGGTGAGCCCGCACTTCAGTTTGTCGCTGTTGATGCGTCATGCACTGAGGTCTGGCTTCAGGTAAAACTTATGAACGGACTTCAGCCACGCCGTTGCATCATTGAACGCGATACGTTGACCATTTTTGATGGCCACATTGCAGCCATCGACACGTTGATCGTTGACAAAGGTCTCATGCCGAACCGCAACTACTCGTATGTTCTTACGCGACCCGCCGTACTTCTCACAGACAGTGTTACTTCCTCCTTTACCACGCTCGATACCACAAGCCACAACTTCACTTGGGCGTTTGACACGCTAGGCGTGACGAGCAGCGTGTTGCTCGATGTGGCTATCATAAACGATACGTTAGCGTATGCAGTGGGTGAGATGTATTTAAGAGATTCGACCGGACAGATTGATCCGCTTTTGTATAACTTTGCTACATGGGATGGGATAAGATGGCAGATTGAGCGAGTGAGTGTGATTTTCCGGGGAAGTGAAGTTACAGTACCACTCGAAGGAATCTTGGCGTTTTCCCCCACAGATATCTGGCTTGCTGGAAGTATTCCTATCCACGGTGATGGAAATAATTGGGTTGGATACGACCTCCAAGCTTTGGTGGGTCAGGTTACGACGGTCTCGAAGGTATGGGGCACT
>CAZJYO010000102.1:0-9205 GCA_964550275.1 uncultured Chitinophagales bacterium | reverse complement strand
GTGGTTACAATAGCGGTGACTACGACCTCTACTTCAACGGCACGTCATGCTCAACACCGTACGCGGCTGGAGTGTGCGCACTGATCATTTCAAAGAACCCGACATGGACTCCTCAGCAAGTGCGCGATCAACTGTGCAACACGGCACAAGATGTCGTCAGCGTTGAATCGGGAGCTGGATGGGATCGACACACCGGCTACGGAATGGTTGATGCCGCCGCCGCGGTTGGCGCGGGTGGACCTGTTACACCCACCATCACAGTCACGGCGCCTAATGGCGGCGAATCATGGGTGATTGCTTCAAGTCGGACTATCACGTGGTCGTTCACAGGAACCATCGCCAATGTTTCAATCGACTATTCAACGAACGGCGGATCGTCGTGGGTTGCGATAACAGCGAGCACGCCGAACACGGGTTCTTATGCATGGGTTGTGCCCAATGCGCCATCAACCACCGCCCGAGTGCGTGTATCAGACGCATCAACACCGGCGACCACGGACATGAGCAACGCGAATTTTACAATCACTGCTTCGAATCCTCCTGTGACAATTTTCTCCGAGGGCTTTGAAGTTAACACCGTGCCCGGTGGTCCATGGACTGCGGCGGACCAGAACGGAACAAGCGGATCAGACTATTGGGGGGACCAGAGCAGTGGCGCACGCATTCACAGCGGAAGCTGGAGCGCCTATTGCGCCGACAATAGCAATGTCGCCGGACAGGTGTATGACCATAACATGAATTCTTACATGCAGCACAGCGGTGTGAATATCACCGGCTACACAGGTGTGCAAGTGAGCTTCTGGATATGGTATCTCACCTCCAACAGCAGTGACTATTGCTCGTTCCAGTATTACAACGGTTCAAGCTGGGTTGAGTTTACGGGAGGACGGTTCTCCGGATCGGGTTCGGGTTCCCAGGTGTGGAGTCAGAAGACCTTCACGGTTCCGGGCGCGGCAGGAACAAACTTCCGCTTCCGATGGATATTCTTCTCCAACGGTTCCCAGCGTACGGAAGGAGCGTATATCGACGATATCGCAGTGGTTGGAACAGCGAGTGCGCCTAGCGGACAGGTTTCTGTTCCTGTTGCAGAGTCGATTCCGGTGGAGTATGCTCTCGACCAGAATTATCCCAACCCGTTCAACCCAACAACGACCATCCGGTATCAGTTGCCGGAGGCATCACGTGTGACGTTGAAGATCTTCAACATTGTCGGTCAGGAGATCGCGACTCTAGTCAATGACGTTCAAACTGCAGGCGTGTACGACGTTCCATTTGATGCCTCCCGTCTTGCAAGCGGCGTGTATCACTACCGGATCACGGCGGTGGCATCGGAGAATGGCAAGAGCTTCACCAACATCCGCAAGATGATGTTGCTGAAGTAGCATGTTCTGTTGTTGAAGTAAAAGATGGGCGGGTGAAGGTAACGCTTCATCCGCCTTTTGTTTTTCTCATTCCATTCTTGTCTTTGTCGGGCGCTGTCCCTACCTTGCAAGCGTTCATCGTTGATTCTTCATTATTCCGTCTCCTTCGTAAGGATTCCATTCATGATGTTCCGTTCCGGCATTTTGTTGGTTGCGGCACTTCTCTGTGCGCAATGCCTTCTGGGTCAACCCGATTCGACCAAACCCCTCTTTACACATGAAGACATGTGGCTGATGAAACGCGTTGGCGGACCGGTGCCAAGCCCCGATGGAAAGCTGATTATTTTCTCCGTTACCGATCCGGCCTATGATGAGAAAGACCAGCGCTCTGATCTTTGGATTGTGCCTGCCGACGGAAGTGAAAAGCCGCGGCAAATCACATCCAGTCTTGCCGGGGAAGGCGGCGTTGCCTGGAGTCCCGACGGGAAACGCATCGCTTTCTCCGCAAAGCGCGAAGGAGATGAAGTCGGACAAATCTATATCATGCGCATGAACGAGCCGGGTGAGCCGATGCGTTTCACAACGCTCTCCACGGGCGCGCGGTCACCACAGTGGAGTCCTGATGGCAAAACCATCCTCTTCACCAGCACAGTGTATCCGGGCGCGGAGACAGATTCCGCAAACAAGAAAATTGCTGCTGAAAGGAAAGCGCGGAAATACAAAGCACGGTCATACGAAGGGTTTCCTGTCCGCAATTGGGATAGATGGCTTGAAGACACACAGCCGCATCTGTTTGTGCAAATGGTGGACAGCTCAACGGCGCGCGATCTTTTTGCCGGAACAAAGCTTGTCGCAGAAAAGGGATTCAGCGGCGCTTCAGCCGACGACCTGAACGCGGCCTGGACGCCGGACGGCGCGGGAGTTGTCTTTTCGGCAACAACAAAAAGAAATACTTCGGCCTTCGCATTCGTGAACGTGAATCTCTATCACCTTCAACGCAATGGCGGCGAGCCGACAGCCCTTACTCCCGATAACGGAACATACACCAGCGCGATGTTCTCACCGGACGGGAAAGCATTGTATTGCATTTTTAGTGCGACAAATGAATGGGTGTACAATCACAACCGGCTTATGAAGATCTCATGGCCGGAGAAAGGCGCGCCGGTATTCCTTACAAAGGATTTCGACCGGTCCGTGGGTAGTTACGGACTCTCACCGGATGGAAAGACAGCACTTTTTCTTGCAGAGGATGCCGGACATGAGCACTTGTACTCTGTTTCAACTTCTGAAGGCGTGGTTCAGCCAACGATTGTGCTGAAGTCCGGCGTGTACACAAGTCTTGCCATACCCTCCAAAGCGAAATCAACCCGGGTGTTTGGCAAGTGGGAGAGCGCGTCGTTCCCTGCCGAAGTGATACGCTTTGAGCTGGACAAGAAAAGCCACACGTTTCTTTCCAGTTTCAACTCTGCAAAAGTTCAATCACTCCAGCTTCCCGCAATGGATGATTTCTGGTTTACGAGTAGCAAGGGCAAGCAAATCCACAACTATCTCGTGTTACCTCCGGGATTTAATGAAGCAAAGAAGTATCCGCTTGTCACCATGATTCACGGCGGTCCCCACAGCATGTGGCGCGATCAGTTCTTTCTTCGTTGGAATTACCACCTGCTTGCCACTCCGGGCTACGTCATTCTCCTCACCGACTATTCCGGCTCCACCGGCTACGAGGAAACATTCGCACAAAGCATTCAGGGCGATCCGTTTGTCGGCACTGCATCGGAAATTCATCAGGCGATTGATGAAGCAATCAAACGGTATGCCTTCATTGACAGTACACGGATGGCCGCGATGGGCGCGAGCTACGGCGGCCATATGGTGAACTGGCTGCAAGGGACGACCACGCGCTTCAAATGTTTTGTGAGCCACGCCGGTCTTATCAACATGGAATCGCAATGGGGGACAAGCGATGAGATGTATTTCCGCGAGGTGAACAACGGCGGACCTGTGTGGGAACAGGGGGAAGTCTGGCGCAAACAAAATCCCGCCCGCCTTGCCGCGAATTTCAAAACCCCCGTGCTGGTGACCGTCGGTGAAAATGATTTCCGGGTTCCGCTTAACCAATCACTGGAGTATTGGAGCTATCTCCAGCGGCAACAGGTACCAAGCAAGCTCCTGGTGTTCCCCGATGAGAATCACTGGATCATGAAGGGAGAAAACAGCCGGTTCTTCTACCGGGAAGTACACGCGTGGTTGAAGAAACATTTACAGTGAATCGTTTCTTAAGGGGATTTAATGTCTGATGCGGGCTGAAAGCATTGTGAATGAGGCGATGAGTGTGTATATTTTGACGTGTTTGTAATCCCTCAAAACAAGCCAAATTCTGCAATTATGTGTGTTGGGTTGCCCGCAGTTATGAACCGGGCTTGCCGGGTGTGATGAGCATAACACCTTTCTATATAACGGCGTGGTAGATTGATTCAGCTTTCCAGACGACCGATTCACAGTACACAACCGCATTTGATACCAGGATTCCTATGAGAACAATATTTCTCGCATGTATTCTCCTTTTGGGTATTGCATCCGGCGTAGTGCATGCGCAGACGTACGATTTGCAGTTCGTTGAAGTGCAGAACACTGGCACGCAGTACGATGTAAAAGTGCAAATGAAATCCAACGGAGCAACATTCAAAATGGGAAGCGGCAACCTCGTTTTTACGTACAATACTGCCGCGCTTTCAACGCCGACATTGCTTTCAACCGCGAATTTTTCCGGCACGTTCTACAGCCCGATGACAGTGACGCAACCCGCGTCCGGCAGAGTCTCAATGAATATCGAATTGCTTCTCCCCGGTTTCGGGACCACTGTTCCGGGGACGTATCTCGATGTGGCCACGATCCGGTTTAATATTCTCAACCTTGCTTCCACCACCGGACTTGTCTGGAGAACGGTTTCACCCAACGCAACCAATGCGTTTCAGGATGATAACTCCACCCTTGTTCCGGCGGGCACCCTGCACAGCTTTGACGAACCATTGCCGATTCAACTTTCAAGTTTTGCGGCTTACGTGACAGGACAAAATGATGTCCGACTCGAATGGTCCACCGTGTCGGAGACGAACAACTTCGGATTTGAGGTGCAAAAGGCACAGAACCAACCGCACGATTTCACCACGGTTCCCAACAGCTTTGTTGCAGGAAACGGAACGACGGTTGAGCCGCATGAGTACTCGTTTGTCGATCCGGCAACACCGCAGGGAACATGGTTCTATCGTTTGAAGCAGATTGATCTTGACGGCACGATTCATTACACGGAGGCAATCCAGGTGGACGTGTTGAGTGGTGTGGAGGAAGCCGGTAGTATTCCCGCAACACTGGCCCTCGACCAGAATTATCCGAATCCGTTTAACCCGTCAACGATGATCAAATTTGCGTTGCCCCAGCAATCCCACGTGACGCTGGAAGTGTTCAATGTTATCGGCGAGCGGGTTGCAATGCTGATCAACGGTGTCAAACCGGCGGGATATCATGCCGTCAATTTTGACGCTGTGAAACTTGCCAGCGGGCTGTACATCTACAGGTTGTCAACGGCCGACATGACGATTGTAAGAAAAATGACGCTTGTGCGGTAGGATCGCGGTTCTGTGGCGATAATCACTGCCTTTCAGGGGACGGGCAGGTATCTTTGGTATAGGAATAATTCAGGGGGGAATATGAAACTCTTTAAGCTTGCGGCACTGTTTGTTCTGGCAACCATTCCGATGCTTATCAGGAAGAAGGAGAAGCCGGAGGAGGTTGTCGGAGTCGAAACAGATCATATCTTTGACGCGGAGTTGTCAGCAGAGTAAGATTTTTCATCCCCCGTAGTTTAGCTTCCTAGAAACCAATCGCTCCTTTGTTCTCCTCGCCTTCAAGCCAACGGGCTGAAGTGTGTACAGTGCACTTTCCCGGCAAGGTCTTCTCCGTAAAATATTCCGTCCCGGTGTGCGGACAAAACTCCGTTGCCAGCTTCTTTGTGGAATCGCAAATAGTCTCCTGAAACACTCCCGAGGGCATCTCAAAATACTCCAGCGGCATGGCGATCGCGGGGTCCTCGTACACGTAGTTCATGAACCTTCCCCAAATGGGAGCCGCGGCCCTTCCGCCCTGTCCGTCCCAGTTGGTAAAATGCACGCTTTTATTGTCGAATCCGATCCAGACTCCGGCTGCAAGTCGTGTTGGAACCCCGACAAACCCAGCATCGGCGAATTCCTGTGTTGTTCCTGTTTTGCCCGCGGCGGGCAAATGGAAGAAATTCCGGATGCGCGCCGCGCTTCCTTCATCAACAACACCCTGCATCATTGATGTCATGATAAAGGATGTTGCTTCACTTAAAACCTCCTTCCGCATCGGGAGGTTTTCTTCGATCATGTTGCCGTCTTTGTCTTCGATGCGCAGAATGGAATTGGGTTCAACATACACGCCATGGTTCGCATAAACGCCGAAGGCCGACGTCATTTCGAGGGGCGACACCTCGCCCGCGCCAAGCGCCAGCGATTCATACGGTGGAAGTTCGGTGGAAATTCCCATTCTCCGGGCGTACTCGATCACTTCCGTCACCGGCGCAATTTCCATGATGGCGCGCACTGCTACAAGATTGATGGATGTCTTCAGCGCGTCACGCAGCGTGCTCTTGCCGCCGAATGTTCCGTCGGAGTTTGAAGGCGTCCATCGCTTGCCGTCCACCATCATAACGGTCACGGGTTGGTTGAGCAACTCAAAGCAGGGCGGATAGCCGTTGTCGATGGCAACGGTGTACACGAAGGGCTTGAATGCTGAGCCCGCCTGACGCCTGATCTGCGTAACGTGGTTCAAACCGTATTTGAAACTCTTGAAATCCGCGCCTCCCACAAGAGAAAGTATCCCGCCGCTTTTCGGATCGATGACCACAAACCCGACCTCAATCCGCTGTGCACGCAGTTTGATGGAATCCACCCACGAGGGGTTGCGCCGGAGCGCGTCATAGACGCTGTCGCGTGCTTTCACCGAGGACGCCTTGCGGAATTCATCCGACGTGCGGATGGTCTGATCGATGACCCGCGTAAGAGCGGTCTTTTCCTTTTTCCAATCCCACAACTCATCAAACATTTTCTGGTATTCGGTGAGATGTTCCTCCACAGCGCGGTTGGCGTGTCTTTGCATTCTGCTGTCAAGTGTGGTGTACACCGTCAGGCCGTCACGGTACAGGTCATAGCCGTACTTTTCCGCTTTCTGGCTCAACTGCCTTCGGACGTATTCCACAAAATGCGGAGCAACGCCGGCGATGGCAACGCCTTCACCCGATTTGAGAGTCACTTCCGACTCACGGGTTTCGAATTCCTGGTCAACGGAGATATATCCGTATTTGGCCATTTGTGAAAGCACCGTATTCCTGCGCGCCTTCGAGCGCTCGGGGTGATTGAACGGATCGTAGAACGCAGGCCCCTTGAGCATCGCGATCAGCGTTGCGACTTCACCCAGCGCAAGTTCGGCGGGCGGTTTTCCAAAGTATAAGTGCGATGCCGCCGCGATGCCGTACGTCCCGCGTCCGAAGTACACTACATTCAGATAGAATTCAAGGATTTCATCCTTGGTGAAATTGCGTTCGAGCTGAACTGCCGTGATGAACTCGCGAAACTTGCGTGTCACGGTGTCAAAAATGTGCTGATCGTCGTGACCGAGATACAGATTGCGTGAAAGTTGCTGGGTAATGGTGCTGGCCCCCTCCCAGCGGAAAAGGAACACGTTCTTCACCATTGCCTTCATGAACCGGATAAGATCAACTCCCCAATGATCGTAGAAATCCTTGTCTTCGGTGGCGATCAATGCTTCAACAACAGTGTTGGGAATTTCGGAGAGCGAAACATGGGAGCGGTTCTTGATGAAGAATTGGTCGATGACTTCGCCGTCGATGGAATATACTTTGGTCGCGAGTTCCGGCTTCGGGTTTTCGATCTTTTCCAGGGAGGGCAGACCGGAAACCAGATAGAAACCATATCCAACAAGCACTGCGAGAAAAATTCCCCAGGTAACAAGACGTGCGTTCACGAACGGCTTTCCTTCATCGGTTTGGCGGATGTGTGTTCCCATGTTTTCAACGCGATCACTCCGTTTTCCAGTTCCGCATAGGTGTGGTAGGTTATCCAATCACCCAGGTTGATGTACGTCCCTTTGTTGATGTGCGTCTGCGACGGCTTGTGCTGATGTCCCATAATCACGATGTCGGTGCCTTCGTTGATCCGTGCCGTTGCAAATTCCGTCAGTCCGGATTCCTCGTAGTGTTTTTCAGAGGTGTACTCTCTGCTGGACTTCGACGACCCTCTTGCCAGCGGCACGCCAAGATCGGGATGAAGCCAGCGGTAGAGCCAGATGTTGAACCTGTTGCGTAGGACAGGCTTGATCATCCGGTACCCAAGATCGTTTTTTGCAAGGCCGTCGCCGTGGTGCAGAAATACACGCTTTCCCTGAATCGTCATCTCAAATGGTTCGCGGTGTACTTCGCATCCGAGTTCAGTGGCAAAGAAATCCCGCATCCAAAAATCATGGTTGCCGGTAAGGTAATGTACAGGGATGCCCCGGCTTGTATACTCGTGAATGGCGGAAAGAGTTCTGTGAAATCCCTTGGGGATAACGGTTTTGTATTCGAACCAGAAATCGAACAGGTCGCCGGCAATGAACAGGGCGGTGGTTCCTTCCATTTTTGACTTCAGGAAGGAGAGGAGGACGTCCTCTTTTGCGGTTTCCTCCTCACGGTTGCCCGATCCGAGGTGGACATCGGAGAAAAAAATGACAGACATGGGGCACAATCTAAGGAAAACGAGTAGGAAAGTAAACCGGAAGATTGGTTGTTAGAATGGTTGACTCTATCTAGCGACACTCATACATTGCCTCAAATTCGATCTAATGTCATTGAGAGCGAATCGACAACTCCACTTTTTGGAATGACCCCCTCAATGAGTTCAAAAACTTTTCCGACACCTTTTTATGGCAGGCCCAATGGCCTACCGTCGGCTCTTGATTTCTGTGATTCCTCCACCCTCTGCAACAAAGCCAACCCAGCCACAAAGAAGAGCCCTACAACACCAATCGCGATACGCTCGCTCGTCATCCGCGATGAGTAAGAATCCAGCGCCGTAGGCGCGACATATTTGTAGTAGAGCCATGACCACAACAAACTCCAGCCCCGTCGGGGCGGTATGGTTCTAGGGCATGGCGATGGTGATGTCGCTCCTACAGAGCTAATAAAAACTTCTCTGGGTATGGTGCTACAGAGATTTCGCACCTACGGTGCTTTGTCCAGCCCATCACCGCAAGTTATCGTTCCTTCACCCTCTGCAACAACACAAACCCCGCTACAAAGAAAAGCCCCACAACGCCGATAGCGATACGCTGGCTTCCCGTCATCCACGAGAGCGCGCCGAAGAGAAAAGTGCCGATAACCGCGGAGGCCTTTCCGCAAAGCCCGTCGTAGAACCCAAAAAACTCAGCTTCACGTTCGCTTGGCGTCAAGAGCGCCATGAGTGAACGGCTTGCCGACTGGGATCCGCCCATCGCAATTCCTGCCAGCACTCCCACTGCATAAAACATCTCCTTGGTCTCGACAAAAATCGCGGCAATGACAATTGCAATCCACGTAATGAGCGTGACGCTGATGGTGCGCTTCGCACCTATTCTGTCCGTGAGGAAGCCGAGGAACAGCGAGCCGGCGATTGCCGATGCCTGAACTAATGCAAACAAAAGCAGGATTTCCTGGAGCGAAAAGTTGAGTGACCCGGCAGCAAAGATGGAGGCAAAAGAGATAACCGTGAGGATTCCGTCATTGTACAGGAAGA
>CAZJYO010000101.1:2133-9334 GCA_964550275.1 uncultured Chitinophagales bacterium | reverse complement strand
GAGTTTCTCATTCTGAAGGAGAGGGCTCGTTTTCCGGAGGATGAACCGGAGGAGCTTCAAGCTGTTCAATAGAACCCGGTGCTGGGCAGTTACTCGGTTTGCAGTGACACTACGCAATTTTTGATGGATCATTAACACCGACCTTAAGGTCGGTGTTAGGATGTGTGTTGACTGAGAAACGGGGTAGTGTCCTTAGGACACTACCAGAAACTACCTTTCATTGCAAGTTTTTCCTCAATAGACTATATTTAATGCGAATCCGAGTCCGTTCCGGTTGCCGGCAACGGACTTTTCTATGAAATGAAGCGAGTACCCGCCTTAGTACATGCAGCACATTCGTAACTTCTGCATCATTGCCCACATTGATCACGGTAAGTCCACTATTGCCGACCGGTTGCTGGAACTCACCGGCACAATTACCGCCCGTGAAATGAAGTTCAACCAGGTTCTGGATGATATGGACCTGGAACAGGAACGCGGCATTACGATCAAGCTTCACGCTATCCAGATGAAGTACAGGGCTCAGGATAAGAAGGAATATGTCCTGAACCTCATTGATACGCCTGGTCACGTTGATTTCTCTTACGAAGTTTCCCGCTCCCTTGCCGCATGTGAAGGCGCAATTCTTGTGGTTGATGCATCGCAGGGTGTTGAAGCACAAACGATCAGCAATTTGTATCTCGCCATTGACGCCGGACTGGAAATTATTCCTGTCATCAACAAGATTGACCTTCCCAGCGCAATGATCGATAACGTCAAACAGCAGATCAAGGACTTGATCGGTTGTAAGGACGAAGAAATCATCATGGCGAGCGCGAAATCAGACATCGGCATCGACAAAATTCTCGAAGCTGTTGTTCAGCGCATTAAGCCGCCGCAAGGCGACGCATCGGCTCCGTTGCAGGCGCTCATCTTCGATTCCGTCTTCGACATTTACCGCGGCTCAATTGTGTACGTGCGCGTGTTCCAGGGAACACTGAAGGAACGCATGACGGTGAAGTTCTTTCACAATGGGAAAACCTTTGAGGCGGAGGAAGTCGGCCACCTTGAAATGAAGAAGACGCGCACCGGCGAATTAACCGCCGGCGACGTCGGCTACCTGATTGCCGGCATCAAGGATGTTCACGATACGAAAGTTGGTGACACGGTTACCGATGCAGATCATCCTGCTGATGCGCCGCTTCCCGGTTACAAGGACGTCAAGCCGATGGTGTTCAGCGGCGTATATCCGACCTGCGCGCTTCTATCGACAAGCTTCGCCTGAATGACTCCGCGTTGGTGTATGAACCGGAAACCTCAACGGCGCTTGGATTCGGATTTCGTTGCGGCTTCCTCGGATTGCTTCACATGGAGATCGTGCAGGAGCGGCTTGAGCGTGAGTACAACCAGAACATCATCAACACTGTACCCAATGTTGAGTACCGCGTAACGAAACAAGACGGCGATGTTGTTCTTGTGGACAATCCTTCGTTCATGCCGCCGCTCGGCGAGATTGAAAAAGTTGAAGAGCCGTTCATCAAGGCGCAAATCATAGTGCCTACTGAATACGTGGGCAACATCATGAAGCTCTGTATGGACCGCAGGGGTGTTTACAAGAATACAACCTACATCGATCCGACCCGCGCCGATTTGCATTACGAAATGCCTCTCTCCGAAATCATTTTCGATTTCTACGACAAGCTGAAGTCCACCAGCCGCGGGTATGCTTCATTCGATTACGAGTTCATTGATTTCCGCGAATCGGATTTGGTGAAGCTGGATATTCTGTTGAACGGCGAATCCGTTGATGCGTTTTCAACGATTGTTCACCGCGAGAAGGCGCACGAATGGGGAAAGAAACTTTGCGTCAAGCTGAGGAAACTGATTCCACGCCAGATGTTTGAAGTGGCGATTCAAGCCGCGATCGGCAGTAAGATTGTCTCGCGTGAGACGATCTCGGCGATGCGAAAAAACGTTCTTGCCAAGTGTTATGGCGGCGATATTACCCGCAAGCGGAAACTCCTTGAGAAACAGAAAGAGGGGAAACGCCGTATGAAGCAGGTAGGACGGGTTGAAATACCACAGGAGGCGTTCCTCGCTGTGTTGTCCATGGAAGATGAATAAGGAGAAGGTATGGCGCAGGTGAAAAGCTCCAAGAAGACGAGCGTTAAGGATTTTTTGAAGGACACCGGTTTTGTTCTGGTGTCATTCCTGTTTCTCAACAGTTTTGTTCTGGCTTCTTTCGAGGTGCCGACCGGATCGATGGAGAACGAGATCATGGCAGGCGACTTCCTTTTTGTCAACAAGTTTTTGTACGGCGGAAGCACGCCGCGGGTAATTCCGTTTACCAACGTGCGTTTGCCCTGGTTCCGCGTGCCTGAGATTCGCGACGTGGAACGCGGGGACGTTATCGTGTTTGAATTTCCCGGCCAGTTGGAGGAGACTCAGTCACCCGAATTCCTGTTTTATTTGAAGCGCGCTCTTGCGCTCAGCGGCGACACGATCGAAGTAAGAAACCGCGTGGTGTTTGTGAACCATGAAAAAGCGCCCATCCCGCGCAACATGAAGTTCAACAGCCCGAATATCCAGCCGCCCGGTTTTGCAAGGCCGGGTGTTTTTCCCAAAGGAGCGCCCTACAACGACGACAACTGGGGTCCGGTTGTTGTGCCTTCCAAGGGCGACGTCATCCAGCTTTCTCCGGAAAACTTTGAACAGTGGAGAGTATTCATCGGTCGTGAAGGACACAAGCTCCTGGTCAATGAGAAGGGCGAGCTCACGATCGACGGCGTCGTGTCTTCAACGTACACGGTTGAACGCAATTACATCTTCGGCATGGGTGATAACAGGGACAACAGCCTCGACAGCAGATTTTGGGGGTTCATTCCCGAGGAGAACATTATCGGAACGCCGATGATCGTGTACTGGTCATGGGATCCGAACATACCGCTCTTCAGCATCTTCGACAAGCTTGCTTCGATCCAGTTCGGCCGTATCGGGACGATCATCCGGTAGCCAACCATGCCTTCGCTCTACATACACATACCGTTCTGCGAGAAGAAGTGTGTGTACTGCGATTTCTATTCCATCGAAACACTTTCACCGATGGAAGATTTCTTGCGTGCGCTTCACAATGAAATTGACATGTACGCCGCGTTGGGGAAAGGCCGGACCTTCGATACCGTCTTTTTGGGAGGCGGCACGCCATCATTGTTATCACCGAACCAACTCGCATCAATTCTGAATCACCTTGCAGGAACATTTCCGTTTTCTCCTGACGCGGAGATCACGACAGAAATTAATCCGGGCACGATGTCGCGTGAAAAACTGCGGGCATACAAATCCCTTGGCGTTAATCGCATCAGTATGGGCGTGCAGTCATTTCACGATGATGATTTGAAGTTTCTGTCGCGCATCCATTCCGCCGGTGTAGCGACTCGTTGCATTGAGACGGTGAAGGAAGCCGGATTTGAGAACTTCAGCATCGATTTGATGTATGCCTTGCCACACCAAACACGCGAACGTTGGAAGCAAAACCTTGAGCGCGCAGTGTCGCTTACTCCTCCGCATATTTCCGCGTATGGATTAATTGTGGAAGAAGGAACGCCGCTGGCGCGCATGGTTCAGCATGGGCAGGTTCTCCCGGCTGCCGACAATGAAGAAGCAGAACTCTATGAGATGACGATGGAGTTCCTCGGGCGTAACGGCTACGAGCACTACGAAGTCTCGAACTACGCGAAACCCGGATTTCGTTCGCGCCACAATGACAACTACTGGCATCACGGAGAGTATCTTGGCTTTGGTCCTTCCGCGCATTCGTTCTGGAATGTTGATGGTGTTCCGACCCGTTGGTGGAACATCGCCAACCTCTCGCACTATAACGAACGGCTTCAACGCAACGAGAAGCCGCTTGTTTCTTCCGAAAGACTGACACGCGAGAACCTCCAAATGGAACGCGTGTTTCTGGGTCTCCGCAGTGACGGTCTTGACCTTGGCACCCTCAGGAAAGAGTTTCCCGGCTTTACGCTTTCAGCAGATGATCACCTCGTCCGCCAACTCGTGAACGAACAGCTTGCCATCCTTGAGCATGAATCGCTGCGCCTCACAGCGAAAGGGTATGTCGTGTGCGATGAGATCTGCGTCCGTCTTTCCGGTATGCAGTCAAAAACAGCGTAAGCGCTTTCCGATTACCAAGTCCATTCTTGCACCTCACCGCATTTTGCTCTATATTTGAGGCACTTTTTGCATCACTTCCGGTGATTACTCTCCCACGAAAATGAGGAAGGTATGTCTGATAGAATGATTCATCGCGCAACTGCCGCGTTTGTATTTGTTTCGTCCCTGGTGGTATATCTGCTGACCATTGCGCCCACCGTGGTCTTTTGGGATGTGGGTGAATTTATTGCCGCGGCCAACATGCTTCAGGTTCCGCATCCTCCGGGATCGCCGTTGTTCCTGCTCTTAACGCGCCTTGCCATTATCTTCCCGTTTGTTTCCGATGTTGCCATGAGGGCTCACGCCTTCACAGCCCTTTCTTCCGCGGCCAGTATCCTGTTCAGCTACCTGGTGATGGTTCGCTTCATCAGGAATTTTCATGAGAGCACATCCTCGGTGTTGGACAAGCTCGCCGTCTACGGTTCGTCTGCCATCGGCGCTCTTTCGCTTGCCTTTTCCAACACGACCTGGAATAACTCGATTGAGTCCGAAGTCTACGGCATGAGCATGCTCTTTCTTACCGCCGTGATGTGGCTTGCCATGCGCTGGCTCGAACGTTCCGACCGCGTTGGCAATGAAAAGTACATCGTCTTGATTGCGTATCTCATCGGGTTGTCGCTGGGTGTGCACTTGCTGGCCTTGCTCGCGATATTTCCCATCATGCTCATCATCTATTTCAAGCGGTATGAATTCAGTTTCAATTCTTTTGTCAAACTGTGGGCGGTGGCAGTTATCACGTTTCTCATCGTCTATCCCGGTATCGTCACAGTTCTTCCGGGAATGATGGACGGTGATTGGAACAACACCAAGAACGAATTCATCGCGTATGTTCCCTGGATTATTATTGCGCTTGTCATGTACGGAGCATACACATCGTACCAGAAGAAACAGAAGATGTTGCATATTGCGCTGTTGTCGATGGGATTGATTTTCTTCGGGTACACAACCTACACGACTGTGCTGATCCGGGCGAACATGAACCCGCCGATGAATGAGAATGACCCGAGTAACCTCGCCCGACTCACATCGTACCTGAGCCGTGAACAATACGGAGATGCAGCTCATTGGCCGCGCCGTTACAGCCAGGAACCGCAGCACCAGGGAATCTACACCAACTACACCAGCGAAATGGATTTCGCATGGCGCTACCAGTTGCACCACATGTTTACGCGCTATCTGCTCTGGAACTATGCCGGCTCGGAAGGTGATTGGCAGGATGCGCGATCGAACATGAGCCCGTTCAACGGCGTGGTCAATACAATTACCGACACGATATTTGATACCATGCCGGTGGCCGGCGAACTCAAGGATTCACTGTTCTGCATTCCGCTGTTCATTGGACTCTTCGGCATGTGGCAGCATTTCAAACGGGACAAGCAGATGGCGTTTGTTCTCCTCGTGATGTTTTTGATCATGGGGCCAATCCTTGCGTTGTACCAGCGCCAGCAGGATCCGCAACCGCGTGAACGCGACTACTTTTACATTGGCGCGTTCCTTGTCTTCTCCACGTGGATTGCCATCGGTGTTGCATCCGCCATTGATTCGATCAAACAGGGCATTGCGTCCCCATCATCGGCCAAGTTGGCGGGCATTGGAGCGTTTGCACTCTGCACCATTGTTGTACCGGTAAACATGATCCGCGTGAACTGGGATTCCCACAACAGATCAGGGAACTATGTCGCCTGGGATTATTCCTACAACATTCTTCAGACGTGCGAAAAAGACGCGATCCTGTTCACCAACGGTGATAACGACACATTTCCGCTGTGGTATCTTCAGGATGTTGAGGGTGTCCGCCGCGACGTGCGCATTGTGAACCTGAGTCTTGTCAACACGCCGTGGTACATCAAGCAAATGCGGGATTCAAGTTATTATCCCGAGGCGAAACCTGTTCCCATCAGTCTGACTGATGCGCAAATCGAACGCATTTCCCCCGTGGAATGGGAACCGCGCAACTTGACACTTCCTGTCCCGCCTGAGACATTCGCGCGATACGGGGTGACCGATACTGCGTTGGTCAATGCCGGTAAGATCTCCTACACGATGAACAATACGTTCCAGGTCGGAAGCGTAAAGGCGATCAAGGTACAGGACATCATGGTGCGCGATATTATTCACACCAATAATTGGGAGAGGCCGGTTTACTTTGCAGTAACGGTTGCACCGGACAGCAAGATCGGACTCGATGCGTATCTCTGGTTTCATGGACTTGCATGGCGGTTGGAGCCGAGAAGAGCTCCTGATGGCGACAGGGGAATGGACCCGGCGATTGTCCACAAGAACTTGTTTGATGAACCGCAGGAGTTTTCCACCGGGCCGCAGTACGGGTACAAATTCAGGAACGTTGCGAATCCCGATGTGTATTTGGACGAGAACCAATCGAAGCTGATGATCAACTACCGATCGGCGTTTATTCGTCTTGCGTTGAACTACAGTAATGTCAGCCGTGATAATGACAAAGCTGTTGCCTGTCTTGACCGGATGGAAGCAGTGATACCCCGCGCGAAAGTCCCCATGGGTTGGGAGTTGCAATCGGATATTGCGGCGTTCTACTATCGTTTGGGCAAAGAGGACAAGTTCAATCAGATGGCGAGTGAAATCGAACCCGCGGTGAAGAAGTTGATTGAGTCGCGGCAGGTCAACATGAATTCGTACTACAATCCGTACCGCGTGCTTCTGGATATTTATGAGCGGCAGAAGAAACACAAGGAAGCGCTTGAACTGTTGCAGGGTCTCGCGGCACAATATCCGAACGACGCCAATCTTAAACAACGGATAGCGATGCTCGAAGCGCAGATCAAAGAGCAGACTGGCAATACCGAAGCGGAAACGGATAGCGCTTCGTAGCGGCCGGCAGTCCGCTCCCTGATGAAGATTCTCGTCATCAACTGGCAGGACATCAAGAATCCTCTCGGCGGCGGAGCGGAAGTTCATCTTCACGAAATTTTCTCGCGTGTTGTCCGGCTCGGGCATGAAGTCACGCTGTTGTGTTCCTCGTTTCCGGGTGCCC
>CAZJYO010000101.1:0-2123 GCA_964550275.1 uncultured Chitinophagales bacterium | reverse complement strand
CCCGTTACTCGACCAGGTAATGACGAAGTTGCCATTCGCGTCCATCGCCACGGTGGACGCGAGCTGTTTAATTTTCAGGTTCCTTCTCTCTACCGTTCCCTTCGCAAGACCCAAGCATTTGATGTTGTCGTTGACGACCTGAACAAGATTCCATTCTTTACGCCGCTTTTTGTTCGCGAACCTCTTGTCGGCATAGCGCACCATCTTTTCGACAAGAGTATTTTCCTTGAAACGAATGCCGCGGTTGCATCCTATGTGTACTGGATGGAACGGCTCGCGTTGTGGCTCTACAGGAAAAAGGGCGTTCCGTTCATGGTGGTTTCGCCAAGTACACAGCAGGAATTCATCAAGCGCGGTTACGCGGAGAAAGGCCTGCCGATTATTTACAATTGCGTGGACCACCAGCGCTTTCGACCGGGAGGAGAAAAGAGTTCAATTCCGCTCGTCGGATATTTTGGACGACTGAAAAAATACAAGAGCGTGGATCATCTTCTGAATGCGTTTGTTGAAGTCAGGCGCGGGCTTCCCGAAGCGCGGCTTGTGATCGTCGGAGATGGAGACGATAGGGGTCGTTTGGAGTCTATTGCGTCAGATCTTCAACTCAAGGACTGCGTTCAATTCGCGGGATTTGTCGGCGAAGATGAAAAGGTGAGGCTTCTTCAGAGCATGTGGGTGATGGCGATGCCGTCATCAAAGGAAGGGTGGGGGCTGACGGTGCTTGAAGCGAACGCGTGCGGCACTCCTGCGATTGCGAGCGATGTGCCGGGCTTACGCGATGCAGTCAAGCATAACGAAACAGGGTTGCTGTATCAGTACGGTAATATCACCGAGCTGGCGCAGGGGATTATTTCCGTGCTGAAGGACTCCGGTCTTCGGTCAAGACTTTCCTCTTCTGCGATTGCATTCTCAAAGCAATTCGATTGGGACGTTGTTGCGAAGAAAACGGTTGAAGAGTTGGAGAAGGTTAGGCGGCGTGAGAGCACTTGATCATGTACAAGGGTTGTTGAAAACGCTTCATGTTGCCACGAGCCTGCCTGACGGTAGGCAGGCTTTAGCTCGTGGAATGCGTTTCTAACGTGGTGCGGCTTTAGTCCACATAATGTGCGATTTCTCTGGCTAAAGCCGGGGACAATTTTTCATTTTGTTGTCCACGACCTGAAGGTCGTGGCAATAGTTTGGGCTCCCAAAGGTAACTGGGGCTTCGAGTGTGCGAGGCAAGACCTATCGCCGCTTGTAGAGTCTCTTCAGCAACTGAATTTGTCCCGCGTGGTAAATATCATGCGAAGCGATGCCGTAAATAAGTTGTGCATCCGTCCATGAACGTCCGGATGAAACTCCATGAAGTCGTGATGCTGGCAGCGAAGCGATCGCCGCTCTCATGCTTTCGTGAACGTCATCAAGAAGCTGGACGTCGCTCGCCCAATCCTTCTTGGTATTTGCCTCTGATCTGACAAAGAAATTACTTCCTTTGAGCGGAAACGATCCCCGTTTCTCACCAAGCAATCTTCTTCGGATCGTGTACTTCCAATACGCTGCGTGGAGCATCACTTCCCAAATGTTGTGCCTTCCTTTTCCTGGTCGCCATACAGCTTGTTCCAAACTCAAACCACGGATAGACCCGCGCAGATTCGTCCCATGCCATGCTCTCTTATTGTAGGCCTGATCGATAACATCGAGAAGCAGTGCAATCTCAGTTTTCTTCATGAGGCCACCCCGAGTTTGTGAACCAGAACTCGCGCACATTCCTTTGGCGAATCCACAATCGTGACGTATTTCGTGCAGTCTTCAAGTCCTTCCCAGGCGAGCTCGGACTTCAGGGTCTGCACAACGCCTTTCCAAAAATCGCCCACCACAACGATGGGCTTTTGTTCGATGATGCCTTTGTTCATGAACTCCCAGATTGCGGCAAGTTCAAGCAATGTTCCTGTTCCACCTTTGAGTACGACATACGCGTTTCCATGTTGCACAAGTTCCAGCATTCGTTCGATGAGTGTCTTTGCGCACAGCGTCTTGTCAATCCAGTCATTGGCCTTGCGCGGAAAGAACTCGGTGATAATGCCGAGTGTATTTCCACCGGCATCCTTCGCGCCTCGGGATGCCGCTTCCATCACGCCGCCGTAGCC
>CAZJYO010000100.1:0-9400 GCA_964550275.1 uncultured Chitinophagales bacterium | reverse complement strand
GCACAAAAAAAAGCAGACATAATATTCAAACGGACAATTGCTTCCGCCCCAATAGGAATGCGCGAAAACAACCAACCAAGAAGCGTGAACAACGGATAACCTGTGGGATGAGCAATGCCGAGCGTGCAGGCGACCGTGGCTAATTCACCGCTATCGATAAACGAAACTGTCGGCGCAAGTGTGCGCAAGTAGACAACAAAACACACAAGGGCTACTATGGTAGCGGCTAAGAATGGAGATGCAAGAATCCTATTCATGGGCTGCATATTCGTTCTTCAGGTTGAAAGTTCACCGGTCACTTCAAGAAACACCTCCCTGACTCTTTTCATTGAGCTCCTCACTGCTTCATCCAGGTCTTTCTCCGATTTCATTCCCATACAACGCGACAGCATTCTCAATGATTTTCCCGATGGAAGCATGTGACCATGCTCTTCAAGGGTCATCCGCATATATTTTTCCACGGAGCGACACAACACATAGGAATCGGAGAGGACACGGCGATTGTTTTGACTCAGCCCCTCAAGCTGTGAGAGAGTCTCTATCACCGGTCGGGCTCTCAAATTGCGCAACTTCTCTTTCATCAGCAAGGCCTGAAGAATGAACTCGATATCCACAATCCCGCCCCCGCCTAACTTCAAGTCCACGCCTTCGCGCTTAAATGATCGTATCCTGGATTCCATGCGTTTCCGCATGGCAACAATCTGTTCAACCCAGCCACGCGCAAGCGGAGATTCAAAGACAAAATCATCAACCTCTTGTTCAATTTCCATGGCGAGCACTTTGCTTCCGCAGACAAACCTCAGCCGCGTCATTGATTGCCGCTCCCAAAGCGATGCCCGCTGGTGCAGGTACTTCACAAATTCGTCGCGTTGAACCGTCAGGGGCGCGTTTTTCCCCTCGGGCCTCAGGCGGACATCAACCTTGTACAGCGTCCCGTCTTCCGAGGTCTGTGTGAGCAACCCGATCATGCGCTCGGCCCTTCTCTCCATCGCAGCCCGTCCACCAGCGTTCGGTGCTTCACTCACAAAAAACAGGTCCAGATCGGAGCCGAACATTAATTCTTGCGACCCGAATTTCCCAAGCGCAAACATCGCGAGCGACCCCGCCTGTTGTGCTTTCCTTCTTGACGCCGTATATGCTCTCCCACAAATATCGTTCGCGATTTCTGTCAGCCCGCCCGTCAATTGCTCCAACGGCGTTTCATCCAGTATGTGGCGGATTCCGGCGAACAGTTCCCGGTCATTCTTTTGCTTCACAAGACTGCGCGCCAAAACCATTTTCCCTGCAACCGTTTCATCAATAACCTCCGGTCGAAGCGCAATCTTGCGCGCAAATGGGGGGCTCACAGAGCATATCCTGATGAGTGATTTTCTGAAATGCGGCTCTCGCATTTTGTGGTAGAACAATCCGGGGCGCTGTTGTGCATTGACGATGTAGGCAAGATTGGCGAGAGCAAGATCCGGATTCCTCGACGCACCAACCTCGTCGAAAATTGCGGGGGCCAGCTCACGAAAAACATCCTGGGTTCTTGCATCCAGTTGTTCTGTTGCGGTCAGGCTCTTGCCACGAGCCAAAATTGCAATCGCCCGTTTTGCATCACCCGCATTTTCCAATCCATACCGCGCGACAACCGCAGACAACTCTTCGCCACTGCTATCGCGTTCAAAAGCGTCAAGAAGGGTGTTCGACAGCATTCTCGAAGGCGTAGCCAAAACCTGTTCGAACAGTTCCCTTACACGGCGTGTATGTCGCTCCAGCACACCCCGCAATGACGAAGCATCCGGCAAGCCAAGCCGTATCGCGAGCGACGCCAACCCCTTTTCTGTCTCAGGAATCGCGTGTGTCTGCGTATTGAGTTCCATCTGTACCCTGTGTTCCAGTGTTCGATACAACACGTACGCCTGATGAAGATCGTCCGCATCGTGCGCATCAAGAAGTCCGATGTTCTTCAACTGTACCAGAGTATTGATCGTCCCCCCCGTGCGAAGCGCAGAATATTTCCCTCCATGCAAGAGTTGCAATGCCTGAACGGTGAATTCAATATCACGAATGCCGCCCGGCCGGAGCTTGATGCTGTCTTCTGTTTTGCTTCGGGATTCAATTTTACCCTTCATTCGCGCAATGGCCTCAACTGGATTACGGAGAAACGTCCGCGGATACACAAACGGCTGAAGTGATTGTACGAAGTCCTTTCCGAGATGCTCATCACCGGCAATCGTCCGCGCCTTGATCAGCATCTGTCGTTCCCACAACTCGCCCCGCGTCTCATAGTAGAGAAGATAACTTTGAAGAGAACGCGCAAGAGGCCCTGCGCCGCTTTCGGGACGAAGACGCGTATCAACGCGGTAAAGATGTCCTTCCGACGTCCCCGTTGAAAGGTATTGCACGATCTTCTCCGCCAGACGATTGAAGTATTCGTTGTGGCTTGTCTTCTTTCCGCGATCAGTAAGGCATGAACCTTCCTCTCTATACACAAACATGACGTCAATGTCGGAGCTATAGTTCAACTCAAAGCCGCCGAGTTTTCCCAAACCGATGATGGTAAACTCTGTCTTCGGGATTTTCTTGAACTGCGGACGCAATTCCTGTTCCGCAACCTGATATGCCGCATGGACAAGGCAATCGGCAAGCATGGAAACTTCGCCGGTCACCGCGACAATATCCGCCTCCCCAAGAATATCGCGCGCACCGATGCGAAGAATTTCCCTGCGAGAGAATCGCCGCAGCGCATCCATGCGACGTTCAGCCCTCTGAAACATTCCAAGTATCCGCGCAGCCTCCGCGGTAAAATACGCACGGGTTCCCGGTTTCGTCATCACGTCGGAGGCCGTAAGCCAGCGAAATAATTCCGGATCGCGCACAAGAATATCGCTCAGGTATTGTGAGTACCCGAAGATTTTCACCAGGGTTTCGAGTAAAACGGGATACTGCAAAAGATCATTGAACAACGTCGCCACGCTGGCAGTCGATTCTGCAAACCTGAGCAGATTCGTTAGTGCCATCGCCGGATCGGGCGAGCGTTGCATTTGGTGTTCAAGCGCCTGAAACAATTCATCAGGGGGAAAACGGCAACCGGCGTTGAGAACCAATCGTTGGAGGGCTTGATAACTCTTGAACGCCGGTGATTGTTCTGGAAAAACAAAGGAAGGAGATGAGAACGCGCCCATGGGTGTTGCTATGGAGATTTTGGCTCAGAGGTCGTTTGGTGTGAGGTCCGTATGTTTGGCAATACGCGCGAGCATGCGAGGACCAATTTCATCGCCATCATGAAATGAAAACACATAATCTGGCCAACCGGAACGAGACAGGATTTTATGAGAGCCGCCGGTCTCCCGTTTGACCGTCCAACCAATGCGCAACAATGCCGCAAGAACGCGGCGCGCACGTTGAGACGGCCAGTTGGTCATGCAGCAAGGAAGGAAATTGTAAGCGGCATGGAGGTCAGTTCGCCCATGTCCAGCTTTTCTGCAAGAACACGAAGCGCAAGTGCTTGAGCTTTGTGAATCGCCTCTTCACGAGACGCCCCATACACAAGAACACCTGGAATGTCAAGGACTTCAGCAATCCAACGTCCGTCTTCTTCTTTCTCCAATTCAATCCGGAAGTTCATGGCATAAGATACAAAATCAAAGAATACCATGTCAACTTGCATCTCTCAACGTCCACTGAGAACGAGGAGCGCTGCCAAGGAAGACGGTTCTGCCGGGACAGCTTTCCTTGCTTTTCCTTGCGACCGTGGGTATATTTCCAGCAATTCACACCGTTCAATCACGAACCCAAGACCCATCACACATGATCAAACTTGTTGCACTCTACCGAAAACCGGCGGACGCGGCGGAATTCGACAGGCACTACAATGAAGTCCATACGCCGCTCGTGAAGAAATACCCGGACTTGCGGAAACTTGAAATCACACGCGTAACAGGCGCACCGATTGGCGAAGCAAAATTCTACCTGATGGCGGAAATGTATTGGGATGACAAAGCCACAATGGATAAAGCACTCGCTTCACCGGAGGGACGGGCGGTTGCAAAAGACCTCATGAGTTTTGCCGCCGATATCGTTACGATCTTCCACGGTGAGGTTCAATCCTGAGCGAGCCCGCTTTCCGGGCGAGCGAAGGACTGCAAACATGCGTTGCTCTGTTACAGTATGTACTACATCTATATATTGACCAATAAATCCAGAACGTTATACACAGGATACAGCAAGGACCTTCGTCGCAGAGTACGCGAACATAAAATGAAACGTGGAAGCAGGTTCACTGCCAAGTATAATATCAACAAGCTTGTCTACTTCGAAGAACAAACTGATTGGCATCTTGCAAAAGTCAGGGAGAAGCAGATTAAAGGATGGCTGAGAGCGAAGAAAATTGCGCTCGTTGAATCGATGAATCCGAAATGGGAAGATCTCTCAATCAAATTATTAGATCCTTCGGTGTCCTGAAGAACGGACACCTCAGGATAGTCCTCAGAGGGAGCAACGGTGAAGTACACTGGAAAGAGTCCAAAAGAGCTACACTTTAAAAATATCATCTACACAAAAGGCGATTGGAAGGCACGTATTACGATCAATCGTCCCAAAGTGTACAACTGTTTGAACCTTGCAACATTACGCGAACTGAGTACTGCATTTGAAGACGCGGCTTGGGACGACAATGTCGCCGTGCTCATTGTTACCGGTGCGGGTGATAAAGCGTTTTGTACCGGCGCCGACATGAATGAGTGGAAAGAAGAATTCCTTGACCGCCCGAATGATTTCTATAAATGGATGGGCGTGTTCATGGAAACATTCGAGCGCCTGAGAAATATCGGGAAGCCGACGATTGCCCGGCTCAACGGCATTGTTGTCGGCGGAGGAAACGAGTTGCAAATGTCCTGCGACCTCGCGGTCGCAGCGGATGACATTTACATCGGCCATGCAGGCACATCACGCGGCAGTGTTGCTGCCGCGGGAGCAACACAATGGCTTCCGCTTATTGTCGGCGATAGACGCGCGCGGGAAATGCTGCTTCTGAATGAGAAACTCGACATCGACAAGGCGCTTGAGTGGGGACTTGTCAACCAGGTTGTTCCGCGCGAGGAACTCGACGACGCCGTTGATGCCATGGCGGAAAAGCTCGTGAACAAGCTTCCGGAATGCACGCGCTACACAAAACAACAACTCAACTTCTGGCGGGATTTTTCCTGGTCGCTCACCGTCGGCCATTTGCGCGACTGGCTGACTGTTCACACACCCGCGTACGAGATTCAGGAAGGGATCAAAGCGTTCACCGAAAAAAGAAGCATCGATTACAAAGCGGTCCGGCGGGCGGTTGCCAACAGGAAGCCCAAACGCCGCAAGCGATAACTCATGAAAAACGTTGACCTTCCATCTTCCATCTTCAGTCTTCACTCTTCACTTTTCACTCATAATTCACTCATCGTTCTTCATTCATTACTCATCACTCTCTTCTTCTCTTGCTCCTCTCCTCCCCCTATTCCGCAATGGGAACACACGGGGGGACCTTACGCACAGAATATTTCCTCGGTGCTGATCGACCGTCACCACGTTGACCAAGTTTTTGCCGCAACAACAATCGGAGAACTGTTTGCCAGCACGGATCGCGGTGATTCGTGGACAAAGCGCTCGGGAATCGGCAGCGGAAAACAGATTCATATTCTCATCAACCATCCTGAAAACGAAGCACAACTCTTCGCAGGAACCGATGACGGCCTGTTCGTTTCACAAAACAACGGGTCGCAATGGGTGAACCTGAATCTTCCGGGTTCCGTTCGCGTCATTGCCATCGATCCGTTCAAGCCGGAAAGGATGTATGCCGGCCTTGACGGAAAAGGTGTGTTTGTTTCTTCCGATGCGGGTTCTTCGTGGAGCGAATCAACGTCGGGGGTGCCGGTTGAGAAACTTGCCAAAGCGAAAGTACACGCTCTTGTCATCGATCAGGCGCGGCCGAACTTTGTGTATGCGGCGATTGAACACATTGGCATCGCAATCTCCAGTGACGCGGGAAAATCATGGAAGGTCTCAGCTGATCAACTCGCCGCGTCGGGAACGGTTCCGCTTCACTTTGTCCTCCACGAAAACGGCCAGATGTGTTTCGGGGCGGCATCGGGCGATGTGTTCAAATCAACCGACGGAGGCGCCCGCTGGAGTCCGGTACGACAAGGCAACAGTCAAACGAAAATCGGCGGACTTGCCCGTGACGCTTCAGACGCGAACACGCTGTACGCGGGAACGGAGAGCGGCATGATGGTATCAACAGACTTTGGAAGCACGTGGAGGAACCCGGTTCCCGATCAGGCGCGCATTTCCTCCGGAATTGTTGCATCGCTGAGCGTACCGCGCTTGCTCTATGCCTTCGGCGAAGGCGCGGGACTCAAGCGCTCTACGAATGGTGGACTGACCTGGACAAAATCCGATGTTGGCCTGGGCGGATCAACTGTTGCGATGCTCGCGTCGGACAGGCATGGACGACGGATCTATGCCGTAACGGGTGAAGCGGTCCATTATCTCTCGACCGGAACGACGCCCTGGATTTCCGTCAGCAGCGGCTTGCACGGCGGATCAATTGTGAATACGGCCTTTGATGTGGATTCCACGTCGGTGATGTACGCCGGTTGTACGCAGGGCGTCTATAAACTGGAAAATGGATCATGGACGGAACTTCGGGGAAGCTTCGGACCTCACGCCCTGGAATTCTTCGACGCGCACGCGACCATCGACACGAGAATGTTCGCGCACACTGCGGCGGGATTCTTTTACAGCACCGACCGTGGTTCATCATGGCATCCCGCAAAGCCGGTGGGAACATCCTACGATATCCAATCCCTCGCCTACGCACATAACAACGCGGGCATTGTTCACGCCGCATTGCACGACAAGGCGATTATCGGATCAACCGACGGCGGCATCTCATGGATTTCGCGAAGGTATGGCATCAAGAGTGAAGACGTTCTCGCAGTGACACACGCCGGTGACGGATCCAAAGCTCTGTACGCCTGGACCTCAAACGGAGAAGGATACCGCTCGATGAATCTCGGGCTTGAATGGGACCGGTATGCACCGCCGTGGAAGCCGGGTGATCGCATTCATCTCTGGGTGGACAAGTATCACACCAGCAATGTTGTGGCGCTTGTGAACGGACGAACGATTTACCATACTGATAACGGGGGCGGAACATGGAAGCATGTTCAAACAGAAGAGCTTCGTCAGGACATTCTCGGCATTCTTTGGCAGTCGAAAGAATCCGCTCTTTATGCAGGCACGCGCAATCAAGGAGTATTCCGTATTCGTGTCGGCAATGTGTTTACCGTGCCGGTTGACCAGGACTGACGTTGGTGCGATACATCATGGCGTTGACATTCTTTCTTTGTGCATGCCTGCACGCACAAGACACGGATACGGATATTATCATCTCCGTGAAACGATCAACCGTTGAGCCGGTCGGATTAATGGCGGCATTCGTCACCACACGCATCTATCCCTGTGAAGGATATACCATGCGGGGAAAAGTCTCTCATGAGCGCGACACCATCACTGTTGCCATTGAGGGATTAGTGCGACCGAATCCCTGCATATCGTCCGGCTATGCAGCAGGTTCATGCTTCATTGGTAACAAGGCAGGCGGCACCTACATTCTCCGATTCATGTACCGGGGTATTGCCGATCTCTATCGCTTGTCATTCGTCAATAGACAGCACCATCTCACGCCGATTCGAACCTCATTCACCCTGTTGGAAAAACCATGAAGTTTCTGCAACGGATTCCGGCGGCACTGTTTGCAGGAACAGCGCTTCTCTTCACCGGTTCAGTTTTTAACCTCAGTGACGTCACCGTCATTTTTCTTCCCGGAACACAACCCGGTGTTGTCCAAACATTCGAGTCACCTGCTGTCTGCCAGAGTTGTCATCAAACAGGCGTGACGGGTCCGCATCCTGTTTCCATTACCAATGAATGGAAAGGGAGCATGATGGCGCACTCGGCGCGCGATCCGATTTTTTACGCTGCGCTTGCCGTTGCGAACAAGTATGACACAACTTCGGCAGAGTTTTGCATCCGTTGTCATGCGCCAACCGGATGGCTTGAAGGCCGCCATTCTCCGCCAACTGGTCAGGGACTGACGGGCAATGATCTTAATGGAGTCCAATGCGATCTTTGTCATCGCATGAAAGACCCGATGATTCCGGATTCACTTGTTTCGCCTCCTGTTCCCGGCTACGGCAACGCGATGATGGTGGTTCAAACACCACGCTATCCAAAACGCGGTCCGTTTACGGACGCGTATCCTGCGCATCAGGTGTTGGGCGATCCCTTCCAGAAAACCGCGGAGATGTGCGGCGTGTGCCATGACGTGAGCAACCCGCGCTATGCGACCGACCCTGTGACTCAACCTCCGCACACGTACGCAACCGAACAACGCACCTTCAGCGAATGGAAACTGAGTTGGTACGCAACGCAGGGTGAGTCCGGCACGTGCCAGGCGTGTCACATGCAGGCACAACAGGGATATGGTTGTACGATGGCCCAGGCGCCAGAGCGCTTCAACGTGCCGCGCCATGACTTGGCCGGTGGCAACACGTTCGTGCCGGATATCCTTGCCGATTTCTGGACAACCGGCATTGATACAGCGGCGCTGGCTCTTGGAAAGCAACGTTCGATTCAGACTCTGCAGGAGGCCGCCGTGATGGCTGTTGACGCGTATCGCGATAACGACACTGTGCGAGCGCGTATCCGGATCACGAATCTTACAGGCCATAAACTCCCAACAGGGTATCCTGAAGGCCGTCGCATGTGGCTGAATATAGTCGGCACATCAGCCACAGGCGACACCGTTTTTCAATCTGGACACTATGACTACGCAACAGCCGATCTTATCCATGATTCCCAGATCAAAGTGTATGAAACAAAGTTCGGACTGACAGCTGCACGCGCTGCAGAATTCGGACTTCCCGCGGGGGCTTCGTTCCATCTTTCGCTTAATGACACATTGTTATTCGACAACAGAATTCCACCCTTCGGTTTTTACAACGCCACTTTCGCAACGCATCTTGCTCAGCCAGTTGGCTATTCGTATGCCGACGGACAATTCTGGGACTACACAAACTATTTGCTTCCCGATGGCGTCACCAATGTAACTGCAACATTGCTCTATCAAACCGCGAGCAAGGAGTACATCCAGTTCTTGCGGGATGAAAATGTCGGCAACAGCTACGATTGGCGATCATGGGGCGACAGTTTGTATTCGGCGTGGAGTCGTCGCGGAAAATCAACGCCCGTCGCGATGAATACAATGACAGTCGGGGTGACGGATTCATCAACAGGATTCGACGAACCTGACGATGTTCTCCCCTTACGCATCACGCTCGCCCAGAATTATCCAAATCCTTTCAATCCTTCAACG
>CAZJYO010000099.1:0-9447 GCA_964550275.1 uncultured Chitinophagales bacterium | reverse complement strand
GCGCTTTCCCCGGCAACCGAAATCATCATGCTGACTATTCACGGTGAAGACGCCAATGTGTTCAAATCCATCTGCGCCGGTGCAACCGGCTACTTGTTGAAGAATCCTGCCGGGGGACTGGATGAAATCGTCACGGCCGTCAAGGAGGTAGCCCTTGGACACCAGTCCCCCATTAATCCCTATATCGCGCGGCGCGTACTCGATCTCTTTGCGCGCATTGCAAAACCCAACGCCGAGTATGAGTTGACAAAACGTGAAAAGGAAATCCTCGGCCACATCGTGAACGGGTTGACAGAGAAAGATATTGCCGAGAAACTCTTTGTCAGCTATTTCACCGTCAACACGCATGTCAAGAACATCTATGCAAAGCTTCATGTGCATAACCGCAGCGGCCTTATCGCCAAAGTTCTGAAAGAACACCTCCTCTCGTTCTAATTCCATTGCTCCATTCCCTTCCTCCGTTATCAAAGAATACCTGAAGTACGGTATGGTTGTGCCTCCTCCCGTGCATTACTTTGCATCCAGTCACTTTGCTGCATTATGCAAAGTTCAAAACACACTTCATCACATTTTCAAAAGGAGGTTGCTATGAAACGCATCGTGTTGTCTCTCGTTGCGGCAGTTGCCATGGTCGTCGTCGGATGCAGTAATGACGCATCCTTGGATCCTGTCTCGTCAACGCCGGCCGTTGTTTCTCCGGTCAGCGGCGGCGGTCCCATCACTGTGAAGACGGGACGATTTGAATTCTCGTCGGGCTGGCCTGATGGCTGGGAATTGGACGGTTGCAGAGTGCCGCTCGAAATAAAAGGTGTCTCGAACTACTCTCTCACTTCCACCAGTGTGCACGGAAAATACCAGGTCTCCGCCACGGCAAAACTGTTCACGCGTGACGGAAGGACTATCGGAAAAGTGAAAGGAACGGTTCAATCCCAAACCACGTTGAGCAACGGTTCGGCATACATCCGTCCGTCGTATGAGATCATCGGGCGTCCCGACCTGCGCCTGGTGCTTCTCTGCGTGATCGCCGATGGCGACATCAATTTCAAGTCGTTGTATCTTGAGCGGAATGATCACTGGGCCGTAACTGGCAACTGAAATGACCGACCCGCTTGCCTTCACCCCCGCGTTGGTTTTCGCCAATGCGGGGGTGAAGTGTTGACGAACTCTCGTCTCTTTCTTTTCACGTTGCATTTTGCTACCATCTTGGGCATCCTTCTGGCATCACTCTCCACAGCGTTACATCCAAAAGTTTAGAATTCATTTATGCGTAAGAACGTGTGTGCTCTCCTCGCGTTGTGTGTACTGCTGGCCGTTGGTCATACCTCTTCTTTTTCAGCTCCACAACTCGTCGTTGTTATTGTCATCGATCAACTTCCGTATGACTGGCTCGTCAGGTTTAATGAGTATTATGGCGAAAAAGGATTCCGCTACCTGATGAAACAGGGTGCAAACTTCTCCAACGCGTCTTACAAACATTCCCTTAACAAAACCGCCCCCGGTCATGCCGTGATCATGACGGGATCCTATGCGAACGTCAATGGTATCATAGCAAACAGCTGGTACGATCCGCTCATCGGACGCAACGTGTATTGTGTGGGGGATTCGAACGCGAAGATGCTGGCGGGACGGGGCGAAGGAAAATCGCCTGCAAATCTTTTCGTGCCGACATTCGGAGATCAGCTTCGCATTCACAACGGATTCGCAAGCAAGGTTGTGTCCATCGCGCAGAAAGACCGTTCCGCAATTCTTCTCGGCGGAAAAATGCCTTCTGCCGCCGTCTGGATGAGTGACACGCTCTTTGTCAGTTCGACGTATTACGGACAAGAACTTCCAACGTGGGTTACGCAATTCAATTCATCCGGAAAAATAACCTCTTATCGCGGAAAGAAGTGGGAACGTTCCCTTCCAGATGCAGCTTTTCGTTTCGCCGACGCTGATGATGTTCCTTATGAATCCGATATACACGGCCTTGGACGGGCGTTTCCCCATCCCATCGAAGGCAAAGATCCTCAGTCATATAACTACGCGCTTCTGAGCAGTCCATACGGGCTGGACGTACTCAATGAGCTTGTGAAGTCCGCGGTAAAAAGCGAACGGCTTGGCAAACGGGGGGTTACAGATCTTCTTTGTGTCTCCTTTGCGACTCCGGATTATGTCGGACACACCTTCGGGCCAAATAGCCGAGAGGTTGTAGAGATAGCCGTTCATACGGATCGCGCGATCGCCGAACTCTTGCAATACTTGAACGACGAAGTCGGCTTATCAAACACCCTGGTAGTGTTGACGTCGGATCATGGTGTTACGCCGATTCCCGAATATCTGAAATCGCGATTCCCGAATGTTGACGCAGGTCGCACTTCGAAGCGCGACTTCACAAGTGCTTGCAACAACGCATTGCAGTCGGCGTTTGGTGCGGCACCGCAGGGAAAGAACTGGGTGAAACGCCTCGTTGACATGAATTTGTATTTGGATCGGGATGTTCTGAAAGAAAAAAACCTTGACGTTGCGCATGTTTCCAATGTGCTGGCGGACTCCATCAACCGTTTCCCAAGCATTGCGCTCGCTCTTTCAAAGAGTGAGATTCTGACGAATGCGTCATTTTCGCCGCTGGCAGAAAAAATGAAGCGCTCCTCCCATCCTGAGCGTAGCGGTGATGTGGTTCTTGCATTCAAGCCCTTCTACACTCTCGACGATGAGCCATCGGGCGCGGAACATGGAAACCCGTACGAGTACGATGCGCACGTTCCGGTGATCATGATGGGAGAAGGAATCAAAGCGGGACACTACACAAGCGAGGCGAGTCCGGCAGATATCGCGCCAACACTCTCTGTATTACTCGGTATTGAACTGCCGCCCGGGAGAACCGGCCGGGTGCTGAACGAAACATTGAACAAACGGGAGTAATTGTTTTATGACGACAGAACGACCGCGTCACTCAAAAGAATTCAAAAAACGCCGCGCGATGAACTGGCTCACACTTGGGTTCACGTACGCGGCAATGTACATGGGGCGCTACAATCTGTCGTTTGCCAACAAGTCGCTTTCGGATACCTACGGCTGGGACAAAACGCAGATCGGCGCGATCATCACGGCCGCACTGACCATTTACGGCGTATCAGCTCTTTTCAACGGACCAATAGCCGACCGCATCGGTGGACGCAAGGCAATGTTGATCGGCGTGTTTGGTTCGGTGGTGTTCAACCTTGCGTTCGGTCTCGGCGCTTATCTGGGATTTCTCGGAACAGGTACGGTTCTCCTCGCCTACTTCGCGACGTCGTGGTCGTTGAATTCTTACTTCCAGTCGTACAGTGCTCTTGCGCTGATCAAAGTGAATTCCGGATGGTTTCATGTCCGTGAGCGCGGAGTCTTCTCGGCAATTTTCGGCTCGATGATTCAAAGCGGGCGCGCGCTGATCTTCATCATCGGCGGCATTGCCGTCACGATGCTTCCGTGGCAATGGGTGTTCTTTATTCCTTCCGCCATCATGTTCGGGATGGGGCTATTGACGTTCGCCATCGTGCGCGACCATCCGGAAGAGACCGGTCATCCGGCCATCGAAACCGCGGATGCCTCGAGCGGCGATACCGGTCCTGTGGACATGAAATATCTGATGAAGAAAGTGTTCACCAACCCGGTTACTGTGACCATTGCGATCGCGGAATTCTGCACAGGGTTTGTGCGTCACGGATTTGAACAGTGGTTTCCGCGATACATGCAGGAGGCACAGCATCTCGCTCTCGATTCACCGGTCTTTCAAAAAGGCGCATTCAGCGTGGTTGTCGCCGGCATCGCGGGCGCATTTGCCGCGGGCGTCGCATCCGATTGGCTGTTTAAGTCACGCCGCCCGCCAGTCGCGTTCATTGGATATGTTCTGCAGGTTCTGTGTCTCGGCATCATCTGGTTATCACCCGGACTCGAATGGGTTATTGGGGCGTTCGTAGTAAATTCCTTCTCGATCAGCGTTGTGCATTCCATGCTTTCAGGAACAGCTTCCATGGATTTTGGTGGAAAGAAAGCCGCTGCAACCGCGACCGGAATGTTCGACGGTATGCAATACATCGGAGGCGCCGCTGTCGGATCCGGCATGGGATGGATGCTCGAAACATGGGGCTGGGGGGTCTGGGGGCCAAGCATGATCGGTTTCTCGGCCATTGGCGGAATACTCATGGTGAAACTTTGGAATGCGGTGCCGAAGGGTGGTGGGCATTGACTTTTTGTCGCTTTCTCCTCAGAAGAGAAAGCGACGTAAATGCCGAAGGCATCCCTTCGGGAGAGAACTTGCCGAATCGTAAACCCTGCAGTCGTTCTTAAGTGGATATTGGGGAACTGCAATTAGTATTCCCTCGCACACCGCCTACGATTCGGCGAGCTGGTAAGTTTGTCCTGATCACTTGAGAGCTTCTCACAGAGAAGCGGGCAGAAGAACCCCGTTTGACTTTCAGATATCCATCCCGTAGTTTGAACACAGGCGACGCCTCATGGCGTCGCTTATGTTTCACAGCGCGGGAGCTCATTGTCATTCTGGAAAGCTGAAGAAGGCAGTACTGCCAGACTCATCCAGTTGTGTGCCGGTTACTTTGTGTTCTATGTTGTCACCGGCGTGACAGTGAAGTACTTCACGGGAAGTCCCGAACAGGGCTTCCCCGGCATGCGGGACATCGAGTACCTCGTCTATAATACTATCGGCGGCACCACGATTGCGCTTGCTGTTGCCGTGGCGCTTCGATGGTACCGCATCAAATCCAATGCCTACCTGACATTTGCGGGCATCCGTTTCCCGCAGGAAATCCTCTACATCATTCCCTCCGGCATTTGCACGGCCATCGTGATTCCGACAACAACGCTCATGTACATGCTTCCCATTTCCGTCATGGTCGCTATGGTGATCATGCGGTCGAGCGTCATTATCATCAGCCGTGCGGTGGATGCGATTCAGATCAAGCAGGGCATTCTCAAGAAGCGGGTATACGCAGAGGAAAATTGGGCTGCAGTATTTGCATTACTTGCGGCAGCGGTTAACATTTTTTGGGTGGAGGAAGGTGATTTTGATTTTGTCCACTCCAAAGCCGCGATGGCCATCCTGGGAAGCTACATCATTGCATATGCAATCCGCATCTACATCATGAACTACTACAAGAATACGCGCGCCAAGGGCGTTACGCTGGATAACAACGGTTTCTTCGCCATCGAACAAATTGCTGCAACGGCGACAATGGTCACCGGCGCCGTGTTTCTTTTTTCAACGCCGGAGTGGTTTGGGAACAGTGAACAATTGCATCTTTTTCACAACAGCTTCACTGACCCGCGCCCGATGTGGGGTTGGGCCGTCTTCGCCGGGTTTGCATACGGATTGGTCGCGTTCTTTTCGGTGTTTATCTTCATGTTCAAGGGAAGAACCGCAACATTCGCGGGGCTGGTGAACCGTTTGACGTCATTAGTTGCAGGAACTTGCGCAACCGTAGTTTGGTGGCTGGGATTCGGCGGGCGTTTCCCCAAAGGCCAGGATTGGGTATCGCTGGTGTTTATTCTGATCGCCGTCGCGTTTCTCACGCGCGCGGAGAAGAAACGCACGCGTGAGCTCGCGACATAGACTTACTTCTTCATCCCCCACAATTTCTTTGTTACACGTTCCAACTCATCCCCGATCAACTTCGTGTCGAGCGTTTTCTCCGGCTCGTTCTCAAACACCGCGTAGGGAACCTTGAAGCCCTTCACCTCAATGTACTCGGGATTCTTTGCCTCAAGTTTGTCCCAATCGTTGGTCTTGTAGTAGAACTCCATCTTCTCGTCCGGCAGTGAGTGGTGAAGGATGGAATGCTCTTCACCTTTCTTGGCGCGTCGCCGGTTTTTGCGCACTGACTCTTCGTACGAAACGCGAATATACACGATGCATGCGCGCTTCAGAACCTCTTCGTGAAGATAGCTCAACGCCTCGGCAATACCGTTCTCGCCTCCACGCGCGAATTCCACCAGCGTCGTGACGCTGTCATGGTAATTCGCATTGCGCGCCAGTTTCTTGCGGTACTCCAGATTAATGCGCTCGATGTACAAATTCCAGAGAAAATGTTCTTTGAACCAGTATTTCTCATCCGTCCAGATGCGCGGTTTCCCGTGACGCGTCAAGATGTCATCAATCTCGAATGTTTCCCAAACGTAGATGAAGTCATCCAGTTCTTCGACGTTGCCGATATGGAACCGGCGAAGGCGCTCTGCGGGGTCACACTTTTTGAGGTAGTCAATGACTTCAGATTTTCCTGCGGCCGGACGCGCCGTGAGAATGATGACCGGAAAATTGTTCATGGGAACTCCTTGGATTGTGATGTTCGGAATGAAACGGGTTGATGCTGACTTACTGTACTTCCTTGAATCGCCCCTCAACCGGGGTTGAAATATTTCCAGCTTTCTTCGCGGCTTCCACGGCAACATCAAACAGTGTCTTTGAAGAAAAAACCGGGCGCTCAATCTCCATGCCGATATACTGGTTCGATTGTCCGGCAAAGAAATCACTCGTGGCGCAGATATACATCTTGTTGTCATCCACAGGTTTCCCGTGAACCGTCAGGGAAACGATCTCAATGCCGCCGGAGCTCTTTTTCCATGTGCAACGAACCGCCGACATCTGGATGGCGGGTTTGCGCTTGAGATAGTACATCATGACTTCCTTCAGTTGTTTGCCGCTCAACTGAAAGGTCACCAGGACATTTCTGAAGGGAAGAATTTCATAGATGTCGCGTTTGGTTACCGTGCCTGCGGCCATGTCCTTGCGGATCCCGTGCGAATTCGTGAAGCCAATTTCCGCCGAAGCTGCCTCTGCCATTGCGTTCACAACAAAATTGCCGATGTTTGTTTCCCCGTCTCCTCCCCTGCGCCAATCTTCTTTCAGCGTGGCGATAACTTCCGCAAAGTCCGTATCGATGCGCGTCTTGAGTGAATCGACAAGAGGCGAGAGGCGGGTCGTTCGTCCTTCACGCGCCCAAAGTTGGAGGAGTCTGCCGTTGTGGCTCGTCACCGCGTCATTGGCAATCTTGAGTTCAAGGATACCGAGGTTTTCGCAATTGGATCCCGCCTGAACAATAACAACACCGTTCACAACCTTCGGTTGCTGGAGGCGCGTGTGTGAATGCCCGCCGACAATGACGTCCAGCCCGTTGACATTCGCGGCCACGATGGAATCCTCCTTGACGCCCTGATGTGTCACGGCAACGATGAGATCGGTTTGAGGATCGAGTCGTTCAACGAGGCGTTGTGCGGTTTCCACCGGTGAAAGGACTTTCACGCCGATAATGTTGTTCTGATTGACAACGCTTGCGAGGCTCTGGAACATGAGACCGAACACTCCGATGCGCAGACCGCCGCGCTCGATAATCGTGTACTCTTCATTGCCGAAGGGAAGCCGGTTGTTGTCATCAACAAGATTTGCCGAGAGAGCAGGGAACCGCTGGACGTTGATAAGCGCGCGCAGATTCTCCTGCGAAATATCAAGATCGTGGTTGCCCGGACACGCAGCATCATAGCCGGTACGATTCATGAGTTCAAACAATGCTCCGCCTTGCGCTCCGCCATATTCGATGTCGGAAATAGGATTTCCTGTCATCACGTCGCCGCCGTCGAGGAGAAGAACGTTCGCGTTTACGCGTTTGATGCTGTCAACTGCATGCACCAGCTCGTTGAATCCGCCGACCATCGGTTTCGTTGAAGACTTTATCCAAACTGCTTCGTGAGGAAGGAAGCTTGCGTGAATATCATTGGTATGAAGAATGGTGAGCGTTTGTTCCTGGGAACACGCAGAACTGATGGAGGAGACGAGGGCGAAAATAACCAATCGCGTACGCATGGTAACCTTGCTAATGAGTTGTTCGATGATCGGGAACGGGTAGCAAATGCCGGAAAGAACCGGCTTAAATGTAGTAAGAAAGAGCGATTGTTGGAAGGGCTTTCAAAAAACAGGGGTGTCTCGGTCACTGACCATCCCAACACCGGCCTTAAGGTCGGTGTTGGCCATCTTACCAAAAACGGAAAATCCTATTGGGACTTGACAGACCCTTTTTACAATCCTATTATGAATGAGATTCACACGAAAAATGAGGCCAGTGAAATGAAATCAAGAAGAAATGACTCTTGCCATTGTGGAAGCGGGAAGAAATACAAGAATTGTCATGGCAAAAAATCGCGCACCCCTTCATATGTATGGCTCTTGCTCTTGGGCGTTGCCGCCATCGTTGCGATTGTGGTATTGGACGGAAAAGAGCGAATGCCCTCTCCCGCCTCGAATCCTGTCACGCCTCAGAATCGCGTACCGGCAACTCAGCCGGGAGTTGCGCCACCGGGTAAAGTATGGTCAGCCGAGCACGGTCATTGGCACGACGCGCCCAAAGAAAACACACAGCCCGCCGCGCCATCTACTCAACCACCCGGCCCGGCACCCGCAGGCAAGGTGTGGTCAACAGAACACGGACATTGGCATGACAGCGCTCAGACCGAGAAGCAGGTGGTTATTCCGTAGCGGGTGGGCTCGCGAAGTTTGAGTTTACAGTCTTCGCACCTGAACATGAAGGTGGCAATTGAAGCAGAACTCCTCACCCCATCGCAGAGGTGAGGAGTCTTTTCTTTTCCTACTTAAGCAACATGAGTTTTCTTACTTCGGAAAAACTCCCCGCCTGCAACCGATAGAAATATGTACCGCTCGGTAATCGGGCTCCGTCAAACTCCGCTCTGTACACACCGGCTTCCTGCCGCGCATCTACAATATTTGCCACTTCCTCGCCAAGCATCGTGTACACTTTGAGCTGGACGTGACTTTCTTGTGGCAGTGAGTATTCAATCATTGTTCGCGGATTGAACGGATTGGGATAATTCTGTTGAAGCGCATACACATCCGGGATGACGTTACCTCTTTCATCAACGGAAACCGCGGGGCCGAACGACAAGTCATCCAAATCAAACGCGGATCCAACCACGGGAAGACCTCCTGCGCCTGTGATGCTTGCTGAGATGAAACATGTGTCCGGAGCCTGACCAGAAATGTAGAGGATGTTGGCAACGAATTCTCTGTACACATTTTCCGGATTCGGCAAAAGGACGGCACCACTACCGACACCGGTATCAGCATGCGTCATAAGTACAGTAACGAAAAACTGATCCCCGCTGAGCGGCGCGAATTTGTACCAGCCGTGCAATGCAGGATGCTGTGTACTTACCGGGAATCCTTCGGCTGTCGGTCCCGACATGATCACAGGCGGCCACGGGAATCCGCCGCCAAAAGTTGCAACAACGCCGTGGAGCGCCGACCCTCCGGTACGCGCATCGGATGTTTGTGTGATGTTCGGTGTAAGACTGTTACTGGTGCTCCAACCATTGGGCTCGCCAAGAGTCCAATCCTGGAAACCGGCATTATCGCCGAGGTCCAGACAGCATTGCAGGCACACGCCCAGCGAGGGCGATCATCGA
>CAZJYO010000098.1:1389-9533 GCA_964550275.1 uncultured Chitinophagales bacterium | reverse complement strand
TCGATGGCGCGCAGGTTGGTGATCATTCGCTTATCGCCGCAGGGGCGGTTGTTCTTCAGGATTTTGTCGTTCCCGAAGGTTCATTAGTTGCCGGAGTTCCGGGGAAAATTATTCGCAAGCTCACGGATGCAGAGCGTTCCCATATTATGGGATCCGCCGTAAACTACGTCGAGTATGCCCGTCGCTTTCGATCCATATAATCTTCCGGTGCTATGATCAAAGCCAGGTTCTGGGGAACGCGGGGCTCGATTCCCACCCCGGGCAAGAGCACCGTCAGATACGGCGGCAATACACCTTGTGTTGAAGTGCGACTTAAAGGAAACCAGCTTTTTATTTTTGATGCAGGAACGGGCATCCGCAGTCTGGGCGATGCACTGTCAACCCGGAAAACCGCGATCAAAGCACACATAGCGATTACGCATCCCCATTGGGATCACATTCAGGGACTTCCTTTTTTCAAGCCGTTGTTCACACCGGGAAATGAGTTCACCATCATTGGTCCTCAACCGCGCGGACAAAGATTGCGAACGATCATTGCAGAGCAGATGAACAAGATCTATTTTCCCGTCCGTCTTGATGACCTGCCATCCAGAATTATTTTCCGCCCGATGCGGGAGGAGAACTTGACGGTTTCCGGGGCGACACTTACTTCCTTGTATGTCAACCATCCTTCACTGACGCTTGGTTACCGTCTTGATGCAGGAAAGAGTTCGCTTGTGTACATCAGTGATAATGAACCTTTTGATGCAGAGATCGCGCGTTCAGTGAAGAACGTTGACGCGTCTGTCATCGCAAAGTACGCGAGGTACAAGGATGATCCCGACAGACGCATTGTAGATTTTATCCGCGGCGCATCCGTCCTTGTTCATGACGCAACATACACTCCTGAAGAATATGTGCATCATGTCGGGTGGGGGCATTCACACTATCAGTTTACGCTTGGGATGGCAGCCCGGGCCGGCGTGCGAAAGCTTGTGTTGTTCCATCACGATCAGACGCACACGGACGAACGTATTGACGGGATTGTCGAACGCTGTCGAAGAGAAATCCGGACACGCGGGTACAGATTCTCCTGTATCGCCGCGCGGGAAGGGATGGAGCTCGTCTGTTGAACCCGGAAGCGCTCTTCTTGACAATCACTACGCGGGTACCTATATTGCCGCCAGCCATGAAGCTTACGACTATCGATGTAGCCGTGTTCATGCAAACAGTGAACCCCGGAAGGAATTCCATGCAACTCATGGAAACACGCCGGGGTTATTTATTGATTGTGCCATCAACTCCATATTGAATTCCATGGCATTTGAATTTACCGCACCTGATATTCGAAAGCTGGAAAAAGTATTCGGCGTTCCGTCATCCAAGAAAGGATCGCACTACCGGTTTGTTCTCGCAAGCAAGGATCCGGCCAGAACCTTGTCTCTGGAGATCTATTCCGGGATTGCCATCGGGACTTCAACAGGCAACCTGATTTCTGTCTATACGCCGAGTTCGCATATTCAACTGCATTTTTGTTCCGGCTATGTTGTGAGCGAAATGCTCGGTGAGGTGACCTTTGTGGGCGAACAGGACGGCAAACTCTCCGGACTTATTATTGAGAAGGAGGGCGGCTGTTCTCTTTATGCAAATGTGGATCGAAGTCTTCTTTCCGGGGATTTCACGCGGCTTGGTCCCGAGGTAATGCTTTCCGGAATCGCACTGTCTCTCACCGACACGATTTTGGAGAGCGGCAATGCCAAAAAGCGAACGAGGGGCAGGCGGAAAGTTCTTCGCGGCCGGAGATGATTCGTGTTCAAGTGGTGAACGCGCATCCGCGGTATCGTTTGGCAAAAAAACTGTTTACAGCATGTGCCACAAGGGTTTTGAAGAATGAGGGAACCCGAAAGGCGGTTGTCTCGGTTATCTTTATCGATGCGGTGTTATGCAGGAAGCTCAATAAAAAACATCTTCGCCACGATTTTGGCACTGATGTGTTAAGTTTTGATTATGAGCAACCCGGTCTTCTTGAAGGAGAGGTGTACGTCAATCTTGATCAAGCGAGGGTTCAGGCAAGGAGTTACAATGTTGGCTTTATCGATGAAGTGAAACGCCTGGTTATTCACGGCGTCCTGCATCTCGCGGGATATGATGATCGAACTTCACGGGAACGCTTGCAGATGCGGAAGAAAGAAGATGCCTACCTTGGTGCAAAGGGCCGGAATCTTCAATAGATAGTTTGAAACAAGGGAACGGAGATCGATGAAAGAAAAAGTGGTGGAAATACTTATGTACCTCATGTCCGAAATGCAGGACAGCAAGGGATTAAGTGAAGTGGATATGGATGAGCTCCACAACAGGGGCTACACTCAATCGGAAATCAGTGCCGCGTTCAGCTGGCTGACGGACAATATGCAGTCGGTCAACGATGGGGGTTCGCGGTCGGTTCAAACGACTGCCGGTTCACACCGGGTGTTTCATGAGGCCGAGAAACTGGTTCTTTCCACCGAGGCACGCGGCTATGTGATTCACTTGCGCGAGCTCGGACTCCTTACGGATGGCGATGTTGAGACAATTATTGAGCGTTCGATGATGTCGGGGTACGAAAAGCTTTCCGTGTCCGAGGTCCGCTCCATTATAGCGTCTGTTCTTTTTTCCAGAGTGCCGGCTTCGGGAACCCATCGTGCGATGCTCTCCAGTGAAGACACGGTGAACTGATGGCGAAACGCGCAAAGAAAAAGACGGAAGAGCCGATGGATGTCGCTCCGCCCAAACCGCGGACGCGTAAACGCGGGGTCGATCCCGCAAAGACAGTCGGCAAATCTCTGATTATCGTTGAGTCGCCTGCAAAAGCAAAGACCATCAACAAGTATCTGGGAAAGAATTTTACCGTGGAAGCCTCGGTGGGCCACGTGAAGAACCTTCCCAAGAGCAAGATCGGCATTGATGTCGCGAATGGTTTCTCTCCCGAGTACGAAACCATCAAGGGAAAAGAAGAGGTGATTGAACGGCTGCGCGCTCATGCGGAACGCGCGGACTCCGTGTATCTTGCGACCGATCCTGATCGTGAAGGTGAAGCGATTGCGTGGCATATCGCGAAGGAAATCGAGGACAAGAACGACAAGATTTACCGCGTGATGTTCCACGAGATTACCGAACGCGGGATTACGGAAGCGATGGAACATCCGACGGTGATCAACGACAATCTTGTGAACTCGCAGCAAGCGCGCAGGGGAATGGACCGGCTTGTGGGATACAAAGTGTCTCCATTTCTCTGGAAGACGGTGTTCTACGGTCTCTCGGCAGGTCGCGTGCAATCCGTTGCCGTACGAATGATATGTGAGCGGGAGGAAGCGATCAATTCCTTTATCCCGGAAGAATACTGGTCTATCATTGCCGAGTTTCAAACCGCAGGAAGCGATCCATTTCTCGCGAAGCTGTTCAAAGTTGCCGGTGAAGAACCTTCGATTGGCAACGGCGCAACGGCGGAGAGCTATGTCAACGATATCAAGCGCCAGCAGTTCACCATTGCCGATGTCCAGACAAAACCCACACGACGCAACCCCGGGCCTCCGTTCATCACCAGCACGCTTCAGCAGGAAGCCGCTCGCCGGCTGCGGTTCCATGCCAAGCGGACGATGATGCTTGCCCAAAAACTCTATGAAGGAATTGAATTGGGTGAGGAAGGGCGCGTCGGTTTGATTACGTACATGCGCACGGACTCCACGCGTTTGAGCGATGATGCGGTGAAGGATGTCCGCGAATTCATTTACGAAAACTACGGGAAGGAGTATCTTCCCCCGGAAGCACGGCAGTTCAAAAAGGGGAAGAGTTCGCAGGATGCGCACGAAGCCATCCGTCCCACCTCCATCAAATATTCACCGAAGGCGGTCAGGAAGTTTCTTGAAAAGGAAATGTATGATCTGTACGAACTGATCTGGAACAGGTTTGTGGCCTGCCAGATGAGTCCGGCGGTCTTTGACCAGACAACGGTCGATGTCAAGGGGGGTGACTTTGTCTTCAGGGCAACTGATACGATTCCCAAGTTCAGAGGATTTCTCCAGGTGTATGATGATGTTCTTGAAGAATCGGAAAAGGAGACGGAAGAAGACCCTGTTTCGAAACTTCCGGCAAACCTCAGGCCGGATGCATCCGCGGCGCTAAGGAATGTGTTCCCCAATCAACACTTCACAAAGCCGCCCGGCAGATATACCGAAAGCAGTCTTGTGAAGGAACTTGAAGCATTGGGTATCGGACGTCCGAGTACCTATGCGTTGATTGTGGATACAATCCAGGCGCGTAAATATGTTGAGGCACGTGAGAGGCGCTTGTATCCTACCGAACTCGGCATCGCGGTGAACAGGATTCTCATCAAGAGCTTCCCGCACATCTTTAATGTGGCGTTCACAGCGCAGATGGAAGAAGAACTCGACACGATTGCGTCCGGCCAGCAATCCTACCGGCAAGTGATGGAAGATTTCTATCATCCCTTTAACAGCGATGTTGAAGGTTTGGATAAACATACCGCCGAGATCAAGAAATCGCTCCAGGAAAAAACTGATGAAGTGTGTGACATTTGCGGGAAGCACATGATCATCAAGTGGGGAAGGAACGGCCGTTTCATGGCGTGCAGTGGATATCCAGCATGCAAAAACACCAAACCTCTTCCGCACGAACAGGAACAAACCAAGCACATGACGGGAATGAAGTGCGAGTTGTGCGGCGGCGATCTCATCGTCAAAGGAGGCAAGTTTGGCGCGTTTATGGGTTGCTCAAATTATCCGACGTGCAAGAACACCAAGCCCATTTCGATCGGCGTGCAGTGTCCGAAGTGCAAGGATGGCTACGTTATTGAACGGAAGACGAAGCGTAAACGGGTGTTCTACGGCTGCTCGCGTTACCCCGATTGTGATTTTGCCTCATGGGACAGGCCCGTTGCGCAGGCGTGTGATACATGCGGGAATGCGTATATGGTGCAGAAGTTCACACAGACCCGCGGCGAGTTTTTGATGTGTCCATCGTGCAAGGCCGAGGTCGCCAAAGAAGAGATACCGGAGGCAGCCGGGTAATGCCGCGACAATCCAACGCGATGAAGTCCGGTGTTGAAGACTTTCTCAAGTATCTTGAGAATACCAAAAACTATTCGCGTCATACACTCGTCGCGTACAGAACAGACCTCGGCCATTTTCAACATTTTCTGACGGAGATCGGGCCGGGTGAATGGACTGTCCAGGCCGTTGACGGGCGGGTGATCAGGCAGTTTCTTGGTTCGCTTCTCTCAAAGGGATTTGCGCGCAGAAGTATAGCACGTTCGCTTGCCTCGTTAAAATCCTTTTTCAAATATTTGCATAAGCAAGGCAGACGGGAAGGAAATCCCACAGCCAACATCGTGACGCCGAAGCTGGAAAAGCGCCTTCCGGAGTTTCTTGATGAAAAAGCTGCGTCATCCTTGATGAGCCAGCCGGATTCCACGACGGTCGTTGGTCTCAGGGACATTGCCATCCTGGAAATATTGTACGGATGCGGACTCAGACAAAGCGAACTGATCGGTCTCCGGATCAGCGATGTGGACTTTTCCAACAACACCATCAGCGTCATAGGCAAGGGGGCAAAGCAACGCATCATTCCTCTCGGCAGGAAAGCAAAAAACGCGCTCTTGCATTATCTCAGGCGACGTGGTGAACTTGTTCACCGCCGGAATGTGGAAGTTCATTCAGTGTTCTTATCAGCCACGGGAAAGAAACTTCAACCGCGCACTGTGTATACCATTGCGAGAACGTACATCGGGAAGGTCTCCGAGGTGCGCAAGAAAAGCCCTCACGTTCTTCGACATTCATTTGCGACACATTTACTGGACCGCGGAGCGGATTTACGCGCTGTAAAGGATTTGCTCGGCCATGAAAGTCTTTCCACGACGCAAGTGTACACACACGTCAGCGTTGAACGACTGAAAAAAATCTATGCGCAAACCCATCCCAAGGCGGAGTGATTGTTGTCTTTACTGAAAGGATAGGAGATGGAAACTCATTTTACGGCGCGCCGGTTCAGGGCGAGGGAGGAAATTAAACAACATGCCATTGCCGCGGTTGCCCGGCTGAACAAGTACTATGACGGCATAGTGCGTGCGGACATTATTTTGAGTTACGAGCGCGGAACCCACAGTGTGAAAACCGCTGAGATCAATATTCATGTGCATGGTGGTGTTCTTACCGGAAAAGAAAAAGCCACTGAGTACGATAAAGCGGTGGATGCTGCAATCGGCAAGCTTGAAACGCGTCTTGCGAAGTACAAGTCCAAGCTGCATCAAAAAGACAAGAAGAAAGTACGCGCATTGAAGGACAAGGTCTGATCGTACGCCATGAAACTTGATCGCGCGCGGGAAACCCGCAAAAAGGAAATATCGGTCGGCTTTCTGCTTGAGACGACGCGGGAACGCTTCAAGCTTAGCCCGCTCAACGGCCAGACCGGTTTTGAGAACCGCATCAAGGACAAGAACCTGCATCGTCCCGGACTTGCATTAGCCGGGTACGTGGAACTCTTCACGTACGATCGCGTGCAGATCATGGGAAACACAGAGATCAAGTACCTGAACTCTCTCACGCCCGAACTTCGCCGGTCGTCGTTTATGACATTGCTCGAGTTCAAAATTCCCTGCATTGTTCTCACCAATGGCAATGTGATAGAGCAGGAGCTCCTTGACGCCGCGTCTCGGTCGAACATTCCTGTGTTTGGAACGCCGTTTGAGACAACGAAGATAGCATATTTTCTGGCGGATTTTCTTGACGATCAGTTTTCTCCACAAGTGGTTGTTCACGGTTCGTTTGTGGATGTTTATGGCGTCGGCGTGCTTCTCATCGGACGATCAGGAATCGGCAAGAGTGAAATCGCGCTTGACCTTCTGGAGCGCGGCCACCGGCTTGTGGCAGATGATGTGGTGATGGTAACGCGCAAGGGCGAGGGAATCTTGATGGGTTCTGGAACGGACCTCGTCAAGCATTTTATGGAAATTCGCGGACTCGGCCTCCTTGATATCCGGAGCATGTTTGGTATCCGCGCGATTCGTTTTCAAAAGCGGGTAGAGATTGTGGTGGAGTTGGAGGACTGGAAGCCCGATCATGATTATACGCGCACCGGCTTGGACAATGATACCATCGGACTTATTGAAGTCGATGTACCGCATGTGAAGCTTCCCATCTTTCCGGGAAAGAACGTCACGGTTATTACGGAGGTGATTGCCCTGAATTATCTGCTCAAGCATTACGGCTATGACGCCGCAAAGGAATTTGCCAAGCGTCTTGAAGGGGTGATTGGTGAAAAGCGGAAGGGCAATCGTGCTATTAACTACTTCGAGCATGATTTTGAGTAGGATGTGAAAAGGCCGTTTTTTCCTGTCCAGAGTGAAGTTTTTTCTTGACATCCTTTTGAATATCGATTATCTTAGCCAAGAATTTTATTAAAAACGGCCTAAATGCTGTTGATTTGGGGGTTGTTATCAAGGGTCAAGAGGGCTGGAACGTGATTTGCCATTTTCTTTACAGAGATAATCAAGTACGGTGAGATCTGAAATTCTTTAAAACGACATTCTTTTTCCTTAGCCCGGGTTTGGAATACAGACAAATCCGGTTCTTCAAGACAAAGCTTGCAGTGATGCTCATTGCGGGAATTGCTTGCTGTTCTTTTCTGCTGCTTGGAGCGAATGTCCTTCTTGGCGACCCGCTGGGAATTGGCTACAACAAAGTCTCTTCCATCATCAGTGAAAACAGGATGTTGAAGGAGCAGGTCCGACAGTTGGGCAATCAAGCGGATGAACTTCAGGAATCAATCCATCGTTTGGCGGATCGGGGCAATGAACTGCGCATGATGGTGGATCTCAAGTCGCTTGACGAAGAGACGAGGAGCGCTCCGGTCGGAGGATCTGTCACCGCGGGTGACGTGGTTCTTTCGGGAAATGAAACGGCGAAGCTTCTTGCGCAGACAAACGAGCTTTTGGACCAACTGCAGCACGAATTGCGGTTACAGCAAACAAGCCATGAGGAGATCTATCGCCGGTACCAATACAACGCCGGGTTGTTCTCTCATTTACCAGCAATCAAACCGATGAGCGGTTACTATTCTGTGAATGGCTTTGGTATGCGCGTGCATCCCGTGTTGCGGGTCTATCGGATGCA
>CAZJYO010000098.1:0-1379 GCA_964550275.1 uncultured Chitinophagales bacterium | reverse complement strand
ATTATTAATGATGTTGGCACAGAAGTGTTTGCCGCAGGAGACGGTGTGATCCGCTATGCTGGAAGAACACAGGGAGGATACGGAACGGTCGTGGACATTGCGCACGGCTACGGGTATTCGTCATTGTACGCGCACCTCTCAAAGGTTCTTGTAAGGCCGGGTCAGAAGGTGAAGCGTGGTGAACTCATCGGCAAGAGCGGGCGGACAGGGTTGGTAAGCGGGCCCCACTTGCATTACGAAGTCCGCTTCAACGGCCGCAAACAGAACCCTGTGGATTATTTCTTTGACGATATTCATGCTTCCCGGTATCGTGTACAGCTTGCCGGCCTTCAGAAGTCGGAGAACTGAGTCAAGCCGCGTCGTGATATGTTCATGTCATCTGTTAATAAGGAGTTGTGAGCGTTGATCTGGACGATGGAATTGGCGTCGTATCTTGACGACGCGCCATGGCCGGCTACCAAGGATGAACTTATCGACTATGCCATTCGTACCGGCGCTCCCGTTGAAGTTGTGGAGAATCTCCAGGAACTCGAAGACGGCGAGGAACCGTATGAAAGCATGGAAGATATCTGGCCTGACTATCCGACGGGTGAGGATTTCTTTTTTGAGGACGAAGGAGAATACTAACCACTCTCTTGTCAGAGTTTCAATGATCGTTGCGGTATTGTACAAGCCCGGGCAGTTGTGTCCGGGCTTTGTTGCATCTGCATATTTGTTCCGGGCATATTCATGCCGGTTCGCGTTATGACCGCACGGATTTGCAGAACTGGCTTGCTCGTGTTTGCGTATTGTACCGTCGCATGTTCCCTGTTGTTTGCCCAGCAATCAGACAAGGCAGAAATCACATCGTTGGCATTCACCGGCAACGAGAGCATCAGCTCGAACGAGTTGCTATCCTTCATTGCCACGAAGGAAACTCCGGGCTCCATGAGCAAGTTCTTTTACAAGAACATCAGCGAAGGGCTGGGAAGGAAGGATGAATTCCTCAATCCGGTGGTGCTGGGCGAGGATCTCGCGCTGATCAAGACCTACTATGAAAATCACGGGTTCTTTGAATCGGTGATCGATTCGTCGCTGGCTTTTTCCGCAGATGGTCGTGAAGTGGAGATTACCATTTCCATCACCGAGGGGTATCAATCGATCGTTGACAGTCTGAGGTACCGGGGGATTGTCAACGTGCCCGAATTTGTTTTCGCCGATATGGAGAACACAAAGAAGATAGGGCGTGGTGATCCCTACAACCAGTCCTTACTGCGCGCTGAAATCGATAACGTCCTGAATATCATGAAGAATGCCGGTTACCCTAATGTGCGCTATCTTCCCGACAGTTCCTGGGCAATCCGGCCGCATAGTCTGCGCAACTTTATTATCGTCCTTAG
>CAZJYO010000097.1:0-9578 GCA_964550275.1 uncultured Chitinophagales bacterium | reverse complement strand
GGTGACCTTTGACTACTTGAGCAAGATTCCCTTCCGCAACGAATTGAAGAAACGTATTGAACAGTTGTACAATTATCCAAAGTATTCGGCTCCCTCGCGCAAAGGCCCATATTATCTCTACACAAAAAATGACGGGCTGCAGAACCAGTCCGTGTATTACATCCAGAAAGGACTGGAGGCGCCGGCGGAAGTATTCATCGATCCGAACAAACTCTCGCCGGACGGAACAATCCGGCTGGCGTCACTCGAGCTTTCTGATGACGCGAAATACTTTGTGTACAGTATTTCAAAAGGCGGTTCAGATTGGAGGGAGTTTTTCGTTGGTGATGTTGCAACGAAGTCCTTGATCGGTGACCACATTCGATGGGCAAAAGTCACCGGGTCATCGTGGTTCAATGACGGATTTTTCTATAGCGCTTACGACCCACCGGCGGACACGTCCAAAGCTCTTTCAGCGAAAAATGAAAACCACAAAGTGTACTACCACAAAGTGGGAACACCCCAAAGCCAGGATGAACTTGTGTTCCAGGACCCTGAGAATCCACAGCGGTTCCATTTTGCGGGCATGACGAAGTCAAAACGCTTCCTTGTCCTCTCCGTCTCCGACAGGGGAAGAGGCAAGGACGGCAATGCTATTTCTGTCCGTGACATGAGCACTGGAAGCAAAACATTTATGCCGGTGATTACCGCCTTTGACGACCAGTTTTCGGTGGTGGACAATCTTGGCGACAAACTCATCATGGTGACAAATCAAAACGCGCCGAACAAAAAAGTGATCCTTGTTGATCCGCAAAAGCCGGCACAGGAGAACTGGACTATTTTGATCCCTGAGAAGAAGGAGCCGTTGGAGTTTGTGCAGAGTGCCGGTGGAAAGTTGTTCGTCGGGTATTTGAAAGATGTTACTTCGCGGGCATACGTGTATTCCACTGATGGAACCATGGAAAACGAAATTGTTTTCCCGACGCTTGGAACGGCCGGCGGATTTGGCGGCGAGCCCGATGACAAGTCTGTGTTTTATACCTTCGCCTCGTTTACGTTCCCCACAAATATCTACCAGTACGACATTGCGTCGAGGACGTCAAAGTTGTTCCGCTCCTCCGAGGTACGTTTCGACCCGCAGGCTTTTGAAACGCGTCAGATTTTTTATATGAGCAGTGACGGTACCCGCGTGCCGATGTTTATCGTCCATAAGAAGGGACTTGTTCTTGATGGATCAAACCCGGCATTGTTGTACGGCTACGGCGGATTCAATGTTATTCAAAGACCTTCATTCAGCTCAACATTGCCGGCTCTTCTGGAGCAGGGCGTGGTATATGCGATGGCAAATATCCGCGGGGGCGGGGAGTACGGCGAGGAGTGGCATCTTGCAGGAACAAAGCTGAACAAGATGAACGTGTTCAATGATTTCATAGCAGCAGGCGAGTGGCTGGTTGCAAACAAATACACATCGCCGGCGAAGCTCGCGATTCAGGGTGGATCCAACGGAGGATTGCTTGTCGGGGCCGTCATGAATATGCGGCCTGATTTGTTCAAGGTTGCGCTTCCCGCTGTCGGCGTCATGGACATGCTTCGTTACCAGAAATTCACCATCGGATGGAATTGGAAGCCCGACTACGGTTCAAGCGATGATTCGACCGAGTTCCAGTACATCAGCAAGTATTCGCCTATACACAATATTTCGCCCAAAGAATATCCCGCGACGCTCGTTACGACTGCCGACCACGATGATCGCGTTGTCCCGGCGCATTCCTTCAAATACATTGCGACGCTGCAGAAGAATCAACAGGGGAAGAACCCGACGCTTATCCGTATTGATACAAAATCAGGACACGGAGCCAGCAATACGCAGAAACTCATGGAAAGCGTGGCGGATATTTATTCGTTCCTGCTGTTCAATCTTGGTGTGACGCCAAAGTACAATACGCCGAATTAGTTGGCGGTTGGCCATCGGAGCTGAATCACCCCGACCTTAAGGTCTAAGTAAGCACGTTAGCCCCGACATTTGCCCGGGGCTTCTTATTTCGCCAGGATCATTTTCCTTGAAAGCACCGCATCACCTGCTTTCATTCGTAGTACATAAGCCCCGCTCGCTTTATTCCCCCCATCCCACTCAACTGATTTAGTTCCGGCATCTTGCACTTCGTTGACTAGCGTGGCGACTTCCCGTCCGAGCGCGTCAAAAATCTTGAGTTCAACAAGACTGCGCTGTGGGACGCCAGACATAATGGTTGTTTTCGGATTGAAAGGATTCGGATAATTCTGTTCGAGAAGGAATGAGCGTGGCACGTGTTCTTGCTCCCCGGCATCCAGAGTTCCTATCAGTCGGAAGTTCATTCTTTTTGCGTAGTGTGTGTCCACATCGCCGAATTGTGAATGCACGAGTACGATCGGGGTGTAGATACTCAGTCCCACACGCACAATGAGTGGCGGAAAGAAAGTGAAGGTGATGGCTTGTGAATCTCCCGGCGCAAGAGCGAATGCGGTAGGCGAAACCTGCAGCGCTGACGGCGGCTGAACGAGTTGATATTCCAGCCCCACATAGACCGAGTCATCGCCTGTGCCGATGTTTCGGACTATGAATGTTGTATCCCGTTGGGGGACGTTGACATCAACAAGCCCGAAGTTCACCTGGCTGAGATTCATCTGAAGCACCGGGGTGGGAACCGAGCTTCCCAGAAGCTCGATTGCAACAGGGTTCTCGATTTCCGGGTCATTGTGAAAGAAGAACAGGGTATCGCTCAATCGGAAACTTGAGTCAGGCGACCACACGAGCCGGATACTATCCAGTTCTCCGGAAGTGATCGTGAGTGGGAATCCATTCGTAATGCTGATTTCATCCCCATGAATCCCGATTCGTGCGCTATCAATCGTGAGCTCCATGTTGCCTTGATTGCGGAGCGCCAGTCCGGCAACTGAAATTGAATCCGGAAGAAGATATCCAAAATTCAGTGTCTGCGATTCAAAGAGCATGGCTGGTCGAAAAAGCTGGGCAAGGATGGATCTTCCCGGTCCGCCATATGCGCCCATATCGTTTCGCGTTGTTCCCTGTGAAGGCCATTCTGCAACACCGGGGTTTCCCGGTTGTTCAGGGTCGCTGAAGGAAACATCGGGGTCTCCCGCATCTATCAATGGGGAAGCGGGAGAGAGATACAGGGCGCTATCCTCAAACAACGGCTGTACATTTACATTTCCCGTTCCCGCGTATCCTCCCTCCACGTTGCTGTAAGTCAGCGGTAATGATCCGAAGATTTGCCCCCCTGCATCCTGAGTGTTGGACCAGATGATGTTATTCCTCGCAATGACATCAGCGTTTTGGAAGACAACACCTCCGCCACGGCCGGCTTGACCGCTTCCGGTACCGCTTGAGTTATTTCCAATGACAGTATTGTTTTCGATGATGTTTGGCGACGTGCTTCCCGGAATGCGCAGCAATATCCAAATTCCGCCTCCGCCAAATGTTGGAGCAGGTGTTGCCTGGTAGACAGTGTTGTGGACGACAAGATTGTTCCTGATGATCACCCCGGAACAATAGTTCAGGACGATTCCACCGCCGTACATTCCTTTGTTGGACATAATTACATTGTTGAGAATCCGCGCCCTGCTGTCGCCGAGCCGGATCCCGCCGCCACCGGCACTGATGCAATTCTGCGTGTTGATTGCCTCGTTATCAATAATCACGTTGTTCCTGATTGTTGGCGATGCGAGTGTCACCAGAATTCCGCCTCCTTCGCGAAACACGCCGGCGCCATGTTCATCACGCCAGCGCGTTCCAACGCCGCCGGTCAGCGTGAAACCTTCCAACACGGCTGAAGTGTCCTCGCCGGAAACGATGCGAACGCAACTGGCGCTGTCAGCGTTTTGGGGTGTACTGCCGTTGATAATCGTTGAAAGAACAAGGGAGGGATCGTTGCTCAGGATAAAATGGCTGGCGACGACAATGTTCTTGCCGCGGAAATGGATGTTCTCGTAATACGTTCCCGGAGCAACGAGGATAGTATCACCATGTGTTGCGGCATTGATGGCGGATTGAATCGTGGCATACGAAGCAGGGACATGCCGGACAGCGCTTGACGTGGCACCAACCGCCACGCACATGACAAAAAATAGCCGAAGCAAGGGTTTCATGATTGGTCGTCCTTTCATGCAAGGATTATTTGGATGCCGGCGCACTTTCGGACTTTTGTGGTGAACGCGAGAGATGAAGCACGCCATCCTCTGACGACTTCACCCAATATCCTTTGCCGCTGTCGAGCGTATCTTCCGCCGCGTAACCGCCATTGAATCCATAGAAGGCAGAACTGACAATCCCGGGAGGAGTGGAAGTCACCGAGGTAACGTCCACCGGGAAATCAAACGGTCCAATGATATTCCACCCCTGAGTCACTGTGACGCTTCCATCAAGCTGGTGTACGCCGGAAAATGGAAAGACGTGGGTAGAGTCAAACTTAATCCAGAATCCTGTTCCGGCACTCATCGAAGTATCAACAATGTATCCCGAGGCGCCAGCGAAGCGGAACGCAGGGCTGGTTGCACCGGCCAGCATTTGCGCCGGATTTATTCCTTCCGCCAAGAAGGGGATTGAAAGGAGATTCCAGCCGGGATTGACAACAAGATTTACTGTCGGTGAAGTCTCAACGAGAGTAAGTATTTGGTTTGTCCCAACGGGTCCGTACATGTTCACTATCCCTGATGGCCATACAATACGGATGGAATCAACTTGTGTTGCTGTGCCAAGGCCAAAATGTAGCAACGAACTTTGCCCGCAATAACCGCTCTGTCCTTCCAATACCCTGAGCTGCCAGATCGCATTGCCGTTCACAACCGCCTTGACCCACACCTTTGCGCCGATGCCGGATCTGTTGGATGAATCGCCGACGCACCGCACTTCAAGCCATTTATTGCCATTGGCGTTGTCATTCCGGTAGAGAGCGCTGGCTTCAGCTTCGTTGAAAGTTTTTGCTGCGAAGATGTCAAGGTCGCCATCCTGGTCGTAATCTCCCCACGCAAACCCGTACGAATAGCCGACATCGTTGACGACATCTCCCGTTGTGATTTTTGTAAACGTCGCTGTGCCTGTTTCGATGAGATTGTTTTGATAGAGCATATTCTGTGAAGCCGATGGCCCGTATGCAGTGGTAACGAAGAGATCCAGATCACCATCGTTGTCATAATCTCCCCAGCCGCTGGAGAGCGAGTAAGCGGCGTCAGTTACTTCCGGTCCAGTCAAAACACGGGTGAATGTTCCGTCGCCGTTGTTGTCGTAGAGAAAATCATTTTGCCCTGCCGGCCACCCGTTTGCGACAAACACGTCAAGGTCGCCGTCGTTGTCGTAGTCGCCCCAGCTTGAACTCAATGATGAAGCTATATCGGTGACGAGGCTCCCCGTTGTGATTTTTGTGAACGTGGCCGTTCCCGTTTCCTTCAACATGTTCTTGTAAAGGTTGTTTGCCTGGTTCCGTTCATTTGTGACGAACATATCCTGATCGCCGTCATTGTCGTAGTCCACCCAGCTTGCCCCGCGGGAATAGAACGCCTCAGTGACTATCTGCCCCGTAGTAATTTTTGTGAATGTTCCGTTACCGTTGTTCCTGTGGAGAAAATTCACTTTGGCGCCGATGGTCGGGCTTCCGCTGTTTGTCACGTATAAGTCCAGATCCCCGTCGTTGTCGTAATCTCCCCATGAACAGGCCTCGGAATAGCCGCCGTCATTCACTATCGTGCCTGTTGTGACCTGTGCAAATGTTCCGTTGCCGTTGTTGAGATAAAGAAGATTGTTCACGTTGTACCAATTCACCACAAACGCATCCATATCGCCGTCATTGTCAATATCACCCCAACTGGCTCCATCGGAGGGCGTGTTGTCCTGGACAATCGGGTCGCCGGTTACCTGCGTAAATGAGTACGCGCTGTCCACTCCATTGTTGATGTAGAGAAAATTGTTCTGACCGCCTTCCAGGCCATTCGAAACAAACAAGTCGAGGTCCAGATCGCCGTCAATATCCACCCAGTTGACACTGCGTGAGGCGGCGATGTTATTCACGTGCGGGCCATCCAATATCTTGGTGAACGTTTGGGCGACGGAATGGGAAGGTAAGGACAGAATGAAGGCAACCATCAATGAGATAAGTGTGGCAGAGTGACGCGCAAGAGACATGATACCCTCTTTCTATTTGTGTGGTTCGAACTCTCCTCTTTGGTAATGCTCTTTCCCCCTCCCTTACGAAGGGAGGAGGGCTGCGCGCGATCAACGCAAAGGGAGAGTTGCCAATTCCAAGAAATAAGACAAACACAAGCTTACTGCTTGAATCTAAAGAGGGAAGAGAGAAAGTTGAACAGGTTAGCGATGAACCGCTTCATACAAGCGATGAGATGCTCTGTGAGCCAGTCAAATGCTGGCCGAAAAACTCAGAGGGAGTGATTCAGGAGGTTTTGCAGTTTCTCGCGGTACGTGCGGCTAACGGTGAGTTTCTTACCATTGTGCAGCGTGAGAGAGTACTCTCCATAGAACAGAGGCTGGAGTTCTTTGATCTGTTCGATATTCACTATTGTGGAGCGATGAATACGAACAAACGCCGAGGGATTCAGCTTGGATTCAAGCTCACCGATCTTTCCGCGGATCAACTGCTTCTTACCCGCCGAGTAGATGCACATGTAATCCCCGTCCGCTTCGATCCAGTCAACGTCCCGTGTTTTGATGAATGTAACCTTGCCGTCGTTTTTGATGCTGATACGTTCAAGGTATTTGTGCGGTCCGCCCATTTCCTCGAGCAGGTTCATCAGTTTTGTCGTTAAAGCGAACGTCCGGTGTTCAATGCCTGCCCGTGCTCTCTCCAATGCCATCACAAATCGATCGGGATCGATCGGCTTGAGCAGATAATCCAACGCATGTACTTCAAAAGCTTTGACCGCAAATTCATCGTAGGCCGTTACGAAAATTACCATTGGCATACGCTCTGCGCCAATTTCCTTGATGACGCCGAAACCATCGATACCCGGCATTTGAACATCAAGGCACACCAGGTTCGGTGATTGTGATTCAATCGCTTCGATTGCCTGTGTTCCATCTTCACATTCACCAACGACGCGCACGTCGGGTACTTCGGCAAGCAGTTCTTTCACGCCTTCACGCGCGAGCGGCTCATCATCGACAATAAGAACATTCAATGTTGTCATGATTGTCCCATTGAATTATTGACTTGTGTGTGCCCGGTGAGGAAAGGAATTCGGACGGTTGCACAGACGCCACTGCCATTGACAGAAGCAAGTTCAAATGATTGGTTCTCTCCGTAGAGTTGCTGTAGTCGCGCCTTTGTGCTGGAGAGTCCCACGCCATCTCTGATATTGCCGCCCTTATCGAGCAGTCCGCGGCCATTATCCTGAACCGAAAGTACCAACGTCCCGTTATTGCGATGGGCCCTAATCGCAATGTGTGCCGGGCCGCGTTGTTCGGAAATACCATGCTTGATGGAATTCTCCACCAATGGTTGGAGAATCATGTTTGGCACAATGGCATTCATGGCATCGGGATCAACATGCATTTCTACTTCAAGCCGGTCGCCAAAGCGGGTTTGCTCGATTTGTAAATAGCGTTCGAGGAACTCCAACTCCGCTCGCAATGTCACTTGTTGAACGCCAATCGTATCGAGTGAGTGTCGGAGAAGGTCGCTGAGTCTCCCGACGGTTTTCCGGGCAAGCTGTGGATCCTTTTGGATCAAGACGGAAATCGCGTTGAGCGTGTTAAAAAGGAAATGCGGCTGTAACTGCATTTTCAACGCCTGCAACTGAGCTTGTGCAAGTTGTGCCTCGAGCTGGGATGCCCTCACTTTGCGGTCTTGATATAACACGTAGTATTCGTAAGCGTAAGCAAACATGATGATAATCCAATAGAGCTGAAGACCGTAGTCGAAATACAACAAGAGGTTGCGATACTGAATCTCCCACGAGAATTGCACGCCGTCAACCCAATGCTGATAGAGGGCAAAAAACAGTCCGTGCGCCGCTTTGTGAACAAGAGCGAGGACAACGCTTGCCCCGAGATGCAGTAAAACCCGGCTCCAGATTTTCTTGCGTTCAAATGGAAACCTTCTTGCAATCCACAACACCAACGGTGTCAGCGCAACCCAGAAGACGGCGTAGGACCAATCGCCCGCAATGACTTGCAGCAACGAAAAGTCCTGTCCAAGCCGCAACCGGATAACATACGAGGCAAAAGTCATGTACCCGGCGTACACACCCCAGCCGACGAGGATTGCTTTCCAGGTGAGTCGTGTATTTTGTGGAGTTGCGTTCACGCCAAAATATACATACTCGACCGCCGAGTTGCTACAAAAGCACGATGAGTGAACGCGAAACGAAGTTGAGGCGGTGAAAAGAAGGGTTGGGAAACCGGGAGGTCAAGCAGGCAACTTGAAAAATCTCATGAAGAGTGTCGCTGACACTTATTCGTTTCGGCTCTCAATCCTGGAGTGGTGCGCACAAACACCATGGCGGACTGAAACGTGCCTTCATCTAAGGCACATCATGCGAAAATTATAAAAATATATGTCTTGCTATTGGTGCACACTGTTTGCTTCTTGATGTGCCAACCTACCCCATACGAGTCACCATCCAAATGGGGGAAAATGACCGCAGATCGTTCCGGCCCGATGGCCCAACACAGAATCACAAACCCCCTCATGATCTCAAGAAGAGTTCACCCCCATGGACAGGTTTCCATTATTCAATAACCCAGGAATTTCTTTTCCGCAGCATCATACCAAAATGAAGGAGTAGCTTACATGAACTTACACGAAGATAACGCGATGACATCCAACCCTGGAAACACGAAAAAGAAGAAGAACCAGGGCTTTCGTTTCACATGGTTTGGCCTGGCAGTATCAGTGAAGATTACGCGACGGGAAAGAAGACCCGTCGCCGTATCAGGCGGGTTTACCCCTGAGACAGGATTTGCTGTTGCCAGCAGTTCCGCAATTGAAGAGGGTATTGTTCCTTCGGGAACCCGCTTGAAGACTGCACGAGCCCCAAAACGGGTTAGACGAATGCCGTTTAATTCAATTTTCGGGGGCTCATAGCCTGCCAGATGCAAGATACGACCATCATATCGGAGACGCGGGATTGTACCATTGAGCTCACGCATCGAAAGACGGATGGGGGCTCATGGATCGTCCGGCGTTGGAAAAGATTCCTGTGGTTCAGGAAACGGATTTCATCCGATTGGTTTCTGGATGAGCAACAGGCGATCGCATTTGCACACGGGATGAAGCGAAAACATGAACGGTGATTTGAACAACAGGCATGGCTCGTTGCAACGTATCGGATTCTTGATGAGTGCTCTGCCGAATGAACAACCCCGATTCTGCACACGCGCCCATCCAACTTGCCGTGTTCTTTTGGGAGAGATCGCGATGGGGCGGGCGTCATCCTCTGTTTGTACGACGACTTCGTGCTTGCCGTTGCTGTTCTTTACCTTGCACTGAGTCTCATTTGTTTTCGTACCGCATCAAAGTATGAGACTATCGAACCAGTATGAGTTTCTTTGTTTGAAGGAACGTTCCCGCACGCAGTGTGTAGAAGTATAC
>CAZJYO010000096.1:5610-9582 GCA_964550275.1 uncultured Chitinophagales bacterium | reverse complement strand
CACTTTGTATGTAACCGGGATATTTGTTTGATTGGCAGTTCCGTTGTTTTTGAAAAGACCCTGGGGTTGGAATGACGTGCGCTGTTTCGAGCCGGCCAACGGATTGACGATGGCAACAGACTGGATATCATTGGCAGGAAGACTCCCGACGATGATGTTGTCGATATACAGGTTGTTTCCGTAGCCGTTCACTCCAAGAAAACCCACTTGTACCAACGCCCCCGTCACGCCCCCGGGCACACCGATCCTTTTGGTCTCCCATTGGGATGGAGTCGGTTCAAACGGTAATGAGGTTGCGGGAGCTGTCGCAAGCCCCGCACCGCCTTCAGCGAAAACAGTTGAAAAACTTCCGCCGCCATTCGTTGATATCAGAATTTTCAGACTATCGGGACCAAAGCCCGGATCATCATATTCTGCATAGGCGTAATCAACGTAGATGGAATCGCCCGAAGTGAGGCCGGTGATGACGGGGGTGAGAAGTGTGTCCACTTCGCCGGGGTTGAATTCATACGTGTAAAAATCCATCCAGGCGGAGCCGGTGTCATTTCCGGCGCTGACGCCCGAAGCCCAATCCCATGTATTTGATCCCGGGTTGGGATTGCCGACTACCCATCCGGCCGGAGGAAACGCGGACGACTCAAAATCCTCCCGCAGGGTTGTCACAGACAAAAATGACAACGGGAGGCGCAGCTCTCGCCGCGCCTCCCGTTGGTGATCTTTACGAACAGAATGTTTGCCGCTCTTTTGAAACTTGCTTCCCTTGAAATACTCTACCGGGGTTCTACCCCTGCTCGCAGGAGAATCACCCCGGAGTAGATTCAAAGGCAACCATGCCGCGAGAAGAACCCATACCATCCAGTTCTTTCGCGGCATGATGGTAAATCACTTACTTCACCAGCATCAGCTTTTGGACTGCCGAGAACGCCGCCGCCTGTCCATTGGTAGCGGAAATCTTCAGCATATACACCCCGCTGCTGAGCTGTTGGTTTGCATCGTTGCGTCCGTTCCACTCGACCACATGGAATCCTGCAATCATATCGTCATTCACCAGTGTACGAACCCTTTGGCCGAGGAGATTATAGATCTCCACGTTCACGCGGCTCTGTACCGGCAAACCGAATTTGATGTTGGTTGACGGGTTGAACGGGTTAGGATAGTTCTGGAGCAACGCATATGTCGTCGGAAGTGCTTCTTGTCCGGCGCCCGAGATGACAATTCTGTTGACAGCGCTATTCTGAATTGTCGTCGAACCGTTATTCTTCATGATGCTTGAAGAGGTGCCTGCGGCAAGCATATACTCATTGCCGGCTGCCATTTCCCAACGCACTGTGACCGGATATGCAACAGACTGAATGGCAACGGGCATTTCAACATTACCGCCACCCTGCACTCTGGTCGTCTGAACCATATGTCCGGTAACAAACCGCGCATCGAATGCGCCCATTGGCGGAACCGGCGGAAGTTCGAATGCTGAAACATTGTCAAGCGAACCGAAGTACAGCGTCGTTCCGTTGCCGGCGTTATCCGTGATAACGAGCTTGTTCAATCCCGCAAGCGCGTCCGTTGCGGTCGGCTGGGCCGCGACGCTTGGCGGTACCGGCAGATCGCCGATCGTGTAGTACAAATGTCCTGCGGCATTCATCTTCGCCCAGACGGCCTGGCCGGGGACTATTTCAGTCGCCACGGAATACCCGCCCGAGTACGCAAAGTAGTTACCAACCTGAATACCAGCAGGCTCGTCAATGATATCCGCCGTGTCAACCGTGGAACTGACCGATCCGATCATGTTCCATGCGGTATTCACAGGAACATCGTATGTAAACACCGGTGAGCCGGAAACAACTGCGGTCTCTGAACCGGGGAACTTGGCCCAGTAGCCAACGCCGTTGTCCATCGTGTAATCCTGCGTATATCCTGTTGCGCCAAAGGAAAAGGCATACGCAAATGATGAATTCGGATAGAGAGCTTTCACGGAATCATTTGAGGCATGAACCGGGTTCGAAATCATATTCCAGTTTGCCGCAATACTGACGCTTGAACTACCGGTTGTCGGTCCAAAAGCGAAGTCGTCAATTGCCCAACCCTCGTAGGCGAGCGAAGCATCTGCTCTGAACGCAAAGCGGAAGCGAACATCGGTTTGTCCGCCGAGCGGAAGAACCGTTGAAGAGCGGATCCAGCCGTCATTGTTAAGGCCATACGAATTGCTGCCCAATGCGCCGGTACCGCCGCCGCCGCCGGCCCATCTGATTTGGCCATATTGCCATGGGGTTCCAACGAACACGTTGGAATCAAGGTCTTCGTTATACCAACCTGTGCTGGTCGCCGTATTAAAATTGGCGCCTGCTCCGAGCACCTGATCCGCAACCTCCCATGTCGTACCACCGTCTGTCGAGTAAACAAACGCGGCGCCGTCCCAGTTGTCTTCGATCATGAAGTTGTGGAAAAATTCCACTGTGACATTGCCCGAGAGAGCGGACATATCGAAACTCGGTGATGCGAGATACGATTCAGAATTCGATGTATAGTTTCCTGAAATTTTGGTGACCCACGAGTTCGGACCTGAGTGGGAGTGCGTAAGTATGCTATCCTTATTCAACACGCCAAGCGCCCAATCATCAGCGCCACTTTCTGCGGCAGTGTACCAACCGCCGAAAGCTCCCTCAGGACTTGGAGCATCCCAACCGGTGTGATAGCTGTGCCTCGTGCCTGCACCCGGAGCGGCGACTACAACTTTCGGGAACACGTTGATCGAGCTGTACGCGGTATCATTCGCGGGTCTCAAATCGCCGGGGAGGAGCGCTTCGGCCCTGATGGTGTACGGCCCAACCGCAAGCGTGTTGGGGATCGAATCGAAAATCACTTCCTCTGTTGCACCGGAGGCGAGTGTCGTAATGGTCTTGTTGCTCGTAAACACGACTGTCGGGACATTGTCAAGAACTTCCATCCTGACGGGAATGCTGGACTGGCCCGCGAGGCCCGTGTTTCTAAATGACGCACGGGGCGCAATCTTTGTTCCTTCCAGAACTCCAAACCCGGCCGGTGGATGATTGATGATGAGGGCTGTAATATCATCCGCGGGGAACAAATTTGCGACATCAACCTTCGCAAACACCTGGTACGCACGATTATACGGAGCGCCGTCAAGTGAAGACGCCGCTACATTGTCTTCCTGCCACACCAGATTTGCATAGCCAGTTTCATTCCAGCGTGAGATACTCACAAAGCGCTCGTCGAGCGTGTTGGTCTCTGTAATATTTGCCGGCTGTGACCATGTGAATCCACCATCCGTGGACTGCACAAGGAAGATATCACCGCGACTGCCGCCACCATTCGGATCATCAGGCGTCGAAGCGAGGAACCCGACGAAGGCGATAAGAATCTTTGAACCGGAAATACCGATGGAAGGCGCGCCGACGGAAAGACCGCGAACACCGGAAGCGCTATTATTCCACAGCAGTGGATCATTTGCAACTGCGTCCACGAACCCCGTGGCCGTGCTGTAAAACTCTATGCGACCCGTTGCGTCATCTCCCCCATCCGCGGTTGTACTGGTGCTAAACGCCATGTAGCGCTCGTTGCCGGGGGTGTACATGACGTCCCAATGCCAGTTCACCCACAGCGAGTCACCGCCGGAGATTCGACCCGGAGGCGAGACAATCGTAGCAGATCCAGGCCATGAAACGCCATGATCCGTTGATTCCAAAATCCACAATCCATCAAGGGTATCATCAAGGGCAACAACGCCGACCATTCCGTTTGGTGCGGCCGCGATAGCGGATCGTGCCGCGCCTCCGAAGACGTTGGGATATTGCGTAAGGTCAGGGCTCCACGCTGAGAGATCCGGAAGAACCCGACCGTAGAAGTTCTGGGCCTCGAATCCGGTCAAGTTGACGGAGGCATGCATATTGATTGAACCATCATAGGCACAAGCAATGTTCGGCCAGATTGCAGTCCCGGCGCCGGGCTGGACTG
>CAZJYO010000096.1:0-5600 GCA_964550275.1 uncultured Chitinophagales bacterium | reverse complement strand
CACAAATGAAATCGGTCCGCTAATATCGCCAATCACCATGTCGGCAATTACCGGGTCACCGAAATGGCTCGCGACAACCGGCCAGCCGTAAGCGCTCGATCCCCTGTAAATATCAAGAGAAGGAAATCCTGCGCGGCTTGCCAAGGGAGTCTCCTGCTGGTCAACCCACGTCACTCCGTTATCTGTGCTTCTCGCATAGCTCACGCGTCGATTGGGATATCCGGAGTTGCCGGAATCCTCGCACGTCGTAAACGCCACGTTAATATAGCCGGGACGTGTTGTGTCAATTTCAATGAAGCGGTGTGAACCGCCATTCGACTGCAGGTCGTAAAAAGAGGACAAACCCGTGTACACACCGACACCTCCGGCGGGGCGTTTCGAGTTCCACCAACCATACGGGAGCGGTGCACCCTTGCCTCCGCCAACCGCGGTTGTCAACGGGGCATCGGCAACTGGCTTGTACAGTTCTTTCTTGTCAAACCGTGAGACCTTCTTTGTATCCGACTTCTGACCGGCATTTCCGATCATGACGCCGAACACCACAAGAAGAGGAACTGCCCAACGTAGCATCTTGAGCATTGGTGTATCCTTTCAATATGTTGATTTGTGGGGGTTACGAATAGTCGTTACAATCCGGCTCCTACTGACCTAGGAACTCAGAGGTATGGTAGAGGAACTTACACTGGAAGGGAAAAATACACAACTGTCAGAAATACGAGATTCTACCCCGTAGAACTACGGGTTTGATGAAACAACACGGGCGGTACCTGACCAAAGTACCGCCCGGAGGTAACTGACAACTACGGTCTTACTTGACGAGTGTCAGCTTTTGAACGTCCGTAAATATTGAAGATTCCTCGCCTGTTGCCGTTATCTTCAAGATATACATGCCGCTGCCAAGTTGTTGGTCGGCATCGTTGCGGCCGTTCCATTCCACAACATGATAGCCCGCAACAAAGTCGTTATTCACCAATGTGCGGACCTTCTGTCCGAGAATGTTAAAGATTTCCACGGACACCCTGCTTTGGACGGGCAGCCCGAACTTGACGTTTGTGGAAGGGTTGAACGGGTTCGGATAATTCTGGAACAGAGCATACTCGGACGGAATGTTGTCATCCTGTGCGGAGCCATTGATCACGAGCCTGTTCACCGCGTTGTTCGTAATCGTCATGGAGCCGCCCCGTTCCATCTTCTTTGCACTGCTCACGCCGAAGGCATCAGCGACGTTATACGAACCGTGCTGGATGTTCCACGTCACCTTTACGGGATATGATGATGACTGAATTGCGATCGTCATCTGTGCTTCCCGGGCAGCGGTGGAATGCGTCTTCAACAATACTCCACCATTCGCGCCATCAAAGCGTGCATCAAACGCGCCGCTTGGCGGGACGGGCGGAAGTTCGTATGAGGGAAGGTCCTTCGCATTCGTCGCGCCGAAATACAACGTTTGCGAGTTCCCTTGCGCATCGCTGATCGTCACAGTGTTAAACTGATCGGAGAGTGATACGGGTTGGCGAACGGGACGCGCTGCAGGACCTGAAATATTTTCCATGAAGAATGTTCCTGCGGCTGACGCCTTCACCCAGTAGGCACTGCCGGGAACAATCTGCGATGAGGCCGCGTATGCGCCCGCGAATCCAAACCAGTCGGAAGCGCGGATGCCTGCCGGTGTGCTCGTGATGTCCGCCGTATCCACCGTTGAAGAGATCGACCCGACGAGATTCCATCCCTGGTTGACCGGAATTCCGAAGGAATTGATCGGCGCACCGCTGATGTTGTTCAGGGTGCCGGCAGGGAACTTTGCCCAATAGCCCGTTCCATTACTCATGGACGAACTTTGCTGATACCCTGTTCCCGGATTAAACTGGAATGCGTAGTTGAACAATGACGTCGGGTAGAGCGCTGTCACTGAATTATCCGGCGCCGTCACGGGATTCGAGACCGTGTTCCAACCTGAAGCAACAGTAACACCCACCGTCGCGGATGCCGATTGAATAGTCACATCGTCAATCGCCCAGCCCTCAAAGGTGATATTCGCATCGAAGCTGACGAACCAGCGGAGACGAACGTCGGAAAGTCCGCCGATTGGAAGGATCGTCGTTGACCGGATCCATCCGTCGCTGTTTGTATACGCCGTGCTGGAGACACCCCACATTGGCGCGCTCACATTTGCTGTTGTCCCGGAATCGGTATCTTCATTGTACCAACCCGTGCTGAGTGCCGTGTTATAGTTCGGTCCCGTTCCAAGTGTTGAATCGGCTCTCAACCATGTGAGCCCGCCATCAACCGAATACTGGAGGACACCGCCATCCCATTGGTCTTCGAGCTGGAAGTTGTGCCAGAACTCAACAAGGATGTTGCCTGGGATTGCTGTGAGGTCAAGAACGGGGGAACCGACATATGATTCTTGATCATCGGAGTGATCTCCTGAAAGCTTCGTAACCCAGGCGTTGACTCCGCTATGCGCGTGGCTCAACTGGGTTTTCGCAGGCGTACCAAGCACCCAGTCAGATATCCCGCCGCCAACCGGTGCAGTGTGCCAGCCGGTGAACCCTCCTTCGGGGGTCGGCGATTCAAAATCAACAGAATACCCGCCGGAAGAAACAGTCACGGTCGGAATAATCTGTGTATTACTGCTGACCGTGTCGTTGGTCGCATCCTGATCGCCGCCAAGTAACGCGATGGCGCGGGTGGTGTACACGCCCGTCGTCAATGTTCCCGGAACGGTAGCAAATGTCACCTGCGTGCTTGCTCCGGGTGCAATCGAAACAATGGACTCGTCATCAGTGAACACAACAGAGTTCCCCGAATTGATAACCTGGAAGCGAACTGTTACGCCGCTTTGTGATGCAAGGCCGACGTTCTTGAATGTCGCCTTTGGCGTGAAAGAAGTTCCTTCTTTAATGGGATCTCCGGCCGGCGGCTCATCAAGCGTCAGTGTCTGCATGTCATTGGCGACAAAAATATTTGCCAAATCCGCTTTGTAGAACACCTGCTTCGCGATCGTCATTGGTGTTTCCGGAACGGAAGGGGTTCCAATCGGAATATTTGTTCCGGGAATCGGATCCTCTTGCCACACCATGTATGCATACCCATCCGGATTGTACGTTGAGATGCTGGGATAACGCTCGTCAATCTGCGGAGTCTTGGTGATGTTCTTGATCGGTGACCAGGTGAAGCCATTGTCCGTGGATTGCACCATATAAATATCGCCCATGCGACGGCCGGTCAGTGTATCGATCACTGCATCGTTGTTGGCAAGACCGGTAAATGCAATGATAATCCGGCTTCCGGATTTCGCAATGGTGGGCCAACCAACAGGAAGGTGGTTGGATTGAATCACCATAGTGCTTGGCCATTGAACCGTGTCGGCTGGAACCGCATCTACAAATCCGGTTGCAGTACTCCAGAATTCAATTCTCGCGCCACGGAAGAATGCTCCACCAGTCGGACTCCTGAGTGAAGAGCCCCACACCATGAGCGGGTCGTTCCCGTCATACACGAAGTCCCAACCAACGTATGTCACGATGGTATCCGGCCCGACAACCCTGTACTGTGGATAGACAACGGATGATGACCATGTGGCACCATTATTGGTTGACTCAAGAAACACTGTTGTATCAATGACGGCAGAAGCCATGATGCCGACGCGGCCGGTCTTGTTTGACCGAATAGCAGCGCGGGCTTGGGCATCAATCAAACTGACGTTGTACCAGGGGTCATTCCATGTCGCAAAATCCGCTGTGCGGTTCACGTAGTTGTTATGCAACCCCGTTGTCGACCCACCCACCGAGGAGTGAACGACAACTGACCCGTCGGCAGGACCTGTTACCCACGGCCAAATCGGTTCGCCATCATCCACCGGCGGATTCAACGCAGGAAGCGGCGGAAACGGAGCAAAGACTCCCGGGGTGGCATCCTCGGCATACGCGTTCGACGCTGTGGGCGCTCCACCGTGATTTGCAATAATGACGCGACCGGGAAGGGATGTTCCTTGCAACAATGTCATTGTCGGGTATCCCGACCGATCTGTCGGCACAAGCACATTCGAGAAGTTATCCCACGATGCCCCGTCATTTGTGCTTCGCGCGTACACTGTACGGCGACCGGCACTTTGACCAGCGGAATCTGCTGAAATTGAGTTCATCAGCACAACATGAACATTCCCGGTCAGGGAATCGAGTTCTATCATGCGGATACTTCCGCCGTTCGATTGCCAGTCCCACCTGCCCTGGAGCGACGTATACGTCCCCACCAGAGCGGTGCTTCGTGGCGTCTGAATCGTGGAAACCTCTGGCGTGAATGACGTCGCGGGAGACAGAATCTCCGGAGCAACGTCAACGCCGATGCTCGTCGCGACCTTCCCCTTGTTGCCCGCGAAGGCAACAGCAGTCACCAACAAGCATAAACACACCCATCGCACAAACATGAACATGGCATGTCCTTTCATTTAATGTTTTAATTTTACGTGTATATGATGGTTTCAAAAAGGAACCGCACGAAAGGTCGTGAACTTTCTCCAGCGAGGGTCCACTCCCTGCATGCGTTAATAATACAACAAAGAAGGATTGCGGTCAACCCACAACCATCAGATTGTGGTCCGGGAGCCCACTGCCAACTTCAAAAGCGGATGGTGAATACAAGCGGGAGAGGGATGCCTCTCCCGCGCAGAACTATATCCGATTTACTTCAGCAACATCAATTTTCTGATATCAGTAAATGTCCGTGCATCAGTTCCAAAGGCCGAGAGGCGGACAAAATACACACCGCTTCCCACCATTTGGCCCGATGATCCTGTCCCCTCCCACTCAACAACGTGGTACCCGGCAACACGCTGATCATTCACCAGCGTATTGACCCGCTGGCCGATTGCATTAAAGATTTCAACAGTCACTCGGCTTTGCACCGGTAGGGCAAAGCGAATGCTGGTGGACGGATTAAAAGGATTCGGGTAGTTTTGATACAGCGCAAATGTTTCCGGTATTCCGTCTGTTCCGAAAGCACTGGTGGTGCGCACCGCGATAGTTCCGGCACGTTCAAGCACAACACTTCCTTCGCCTTTCATGATTGATTCCTTTACCGAAATCAGATCATAGATTGCTCCTTCCGCCATTGACCAACGAACGGTCACCGGATAGGCATCGGCCTGAAGGGCAATCGGAATGGTCACACCGGCTTCTGCCGGGTGGGTATGAACCATGGCACCGCCATCCGCGGAAGCAAACCGCGCATCGAACGCGTCCGTGGGCGGCACCGGCGGCATGCTGTACATGGAAGGATCAAGCGTGGATCGTTCCGTTCCAATGTATAGAGTCTGTGATGCGCCGTTCCTGTCCACAATGGTTATGCGGCTCAGTCCGGCAAGCGGGTCCGGCTGCACAGGACGTTCGGGTGCAGGCGCCGTAGAAAAGATAAAGTTACCGGCCGAACTTGCCTTCACCCAATATGCGCTTCCGGCAACGATATCCGGAGCCGTAAAATATCCGGCGCTGTAGCCAAACCACACGGAAGCACGAATGCCTGCCGGATCGTCCACTTGTGATGTATCAATGTCTTGCGACAAGGACCCGAGGAGATTCCAGCCCGCGTTCACCGGAATG
>CAZJYO010000095.1:0-9606 GCA_964550275.1 uncultured Chitinophagales bacterium | reverse complement strand
GAAGACGAAGATGATGAAGAACCAGGGTCAAATTCTCGCTGTTGACAAATACGAGTCGAAGCTCGCCTTTATTAAGGGAGGATGCGAACGGCTCGGCCTTCAGAACGTGAGTCTTTCTGCGCTTGATGCATCAACATTTGAGGCGGAACCGGGAGACCGTGTTCTCGTCGATGCGCCGTGTTCGGGGCTCGGAGTCCTTGCAAAGAAACCGGATGTAAAGTGGAAGCGGGATATTTCGGATGTTCTTCAGCTTGCAAAACTCCAGCTCGAACTCATGGAAAATGCCGCGAGACTTCTCAAGCCGGGAGGCGTTCTTGTGTACAGTACATGCACAACCGAACCCGAGGAAAACAGAGATGTCGTGACCTCTTTTATGGCGCGGCATCCGGAGTTTTCTGTTGACAACGCAGCAAAGTTTGTAAAGAATGATCTCGTTTCACAAGCGGGATTTGTGGAGACCTGGCCGCACCGTCACGGTATGGACGGATCGTTCGCCGCCCGCTTGATGAAGAACCAGTAGAAACCCGGAGCTTATCATGGCTGATATTCTCGACCTCGTTCACAAAGAACTCGAAGCACTTCGATCGAACAAAACGTACAAGTATGAGGTCCCGTTGGAAGGGGCGCAGGATGGCATCGTCCGCGTAAACGGGAAGAAGGTGGTGATGCTTGCTTCCAATAACTACCTCGGTTTGTCAAATCATCCGAAGGTAAAGAAGGCGGCGATTCGGGGCATCAAACAATACGGCTACGGCGTTGCATCGGTACGGTTTATCTGCGGCACGCAGGACATCCACCTTGATCTGGAAAAGAAGATCTCCAGGTTTCTCGGAACCGAGGACACCATACTCTTCTCATCATGCTGGGCTGCGAATGAAGCATTTTTCGCCTCCTTGACAAATGAGAAACTTGGAACTACTTCACACAAAGACGTTATCTATTCCGATCGCCTCAATCACGCGAGCATTATTGACGGCCAGCGGTTGTGCAAAGCGGAAACTACAGACCGGAAAATTTACCAGCACGCTGATGTTGCCGATCTCGTCCGCCAGCTTGAGGAAGATAAGAACAAAGACTACCGCTTCAGGATCATCGCAACCGATGGCGTGTTCAGTATGGAAGGTGACCTTGCTCCGCTGGACGCGCTTGTTGAAGTCTCAAAGAAGTATGGAGCCGTTCTTTTTGTTGACGACTCTCACGGGGTTGGTGCTTGCGGTAAAAGAGGAAGGGGAACGCCCGAAGCAAAGGGTGTTCATGGAAAGGTCGATGTTCTCACCGGTACACTCGGCAAGGCACTTGGCGGAGCGGCCGGCGGATACATCAGCGGAAAGAAGGATGTGATCGCGTACATGCGGCAAAAATCACGGACGTACATCTTCTCGAATTCACTTCCATCGTCGATTGTTTTTGGCGCGTCCGCAGCGTTTGATCTGTTGAATGAAGACAAGTCGATTGTAAAAAAACTCCACAAGAACACGGCATATTTCCGGAAGGGAATTGTGAAGCTCGGCTTCACCATCCTCGAAGGCGACCACCCCATTGTTCCGATCATGCTTGGGGAAGCGGCTGTGGCGCAGGATATGAGTGCATCGTTGTTAAAGAACGGCGTGTACATCCGCGGGCTCTGGTATCCCGTTGTTCCCAAAGGAGAGGCCAGATTGAGGGCACAGATATCCGCGGCGCTTTCCCAAAAAGATATCGATCGTTCACTTGATGCCTTCGAGCGCGTCGGCAAAAAGATGGGCGTCCTCAAGAAGAAGCGTTGACAATCCCTGACTTTCTCTCTACAATCCATGAGTAACCAATGGTAACCAAGACGCCATGAAACCACTCAACGAAGCAAATATCCTGGACGCATTAAAGGTAGTCAAAGATCCCGACCTTCATCGTGATATTGTTTCTCTCAACTTTGTCAAAGGCGTGTCGATCCGGGGGAATGACGTCCATTTTTCCATCGAGCTTACGACGCCCGCATGCCCGGTCAAGGATGAACTCAAGAACGAAGCGGTTGCTGCGCTCCGTAATTCGATTTCCGGCATCGGCAATATTGATATTGCGATGACATCGAAAGTGTTGTCGCATGAGAATGCCCAGAAATCCAATGTCCTTCCGGGTGTGAAGAACACCATAGCCGTCGCTTCAGGCAAGGGAGGAGTAGGGAAATCAACGGTTGCAGTGAATCTTGCTGTTGCTCTTGCCAAAGACGGGGCGAGTGTCGGCCTTGTGGACGCGGATATTTATGGTCCCAGTATCCCCCTGATGATGGGCCTGACGGGTCGTCCGGGGATGAGGAATAACAAGCTTCAACCGATGGTAAATTGGGGCGTGAAAGTGATGTCCATCGGGTTTTTGGTTGACCCCATGCAAGCCGTAATCTGGCGCGGACCGATGGCAAGCGGCGCGGTGAAGCAATTCATGACCGATGTGGAATGGGGCGATCTCGATTATCTCGTTTTCGATCTTCCTCCCGGTACGGGTGACATTCAACTGACCTTGGTTCAGACTCTTCCGTTGACCGGTGCTGTTATCGTGACAACGCCGCAGGATATTTCGCTGGCGGATGCGCGCAAAGGCTTCAAGATGTTTGAGCGCGTGAACGTCCCGATTCTCGGTATCATAGAAAACATGAGCTACTACGTGTGCAAGCACTGTGGCAACCGGGATGAGATTTTTGATACGGGAGGGGGCAAACGCGCAGCGACCGATCTTGGTGCGCCGTTTCTCGGGGAGATTCCAATTGTTACCGGTATCCGTCAAAGCGGGGACAAGGGAAAACCGATCGTAGTGGATGAGAAGCACCCGGAACAATCAACGATCATGATGAATATCGCCCGGGCGATGGCGGCACAGGTCAGCATTCGCAATGCGACACAAACAAACGCGTCAATTGATATTCAGCTCATGCAATCATAGTCCGAACCGTGGGAATGGAAGAGAGAATAGAGAAGGCGTTGGCAACCATCCGCCCTTACCTGAATGCGGATGGCGGTGATGTGAGTGTGGTGCGGTTCAGGCCCGAGGGGATACTTGAAGTACAGTGGGTGGGGACATGTATCATCTGCCCGATGTCGCAGTTAACTCTCCGGGCCGGCGTTGAGCGGGCGCTCATGAAGGAAATTCCGGAGATTAAGCGCGTTGAGGCGGTGGTCGCAAGTGCTCCATAGTCTTCTTATTTCATTTCTACATCAAAAACCTCTCCTCCCTTCACCTGAATAATGCGTTCATTTGTTCTCCGCACAAGGTCGTAGTTGTGTGTTGCCATGACCACGGCGGTACCTCGCGTATTGATGTCTTTGAGGAGTTGGAGGATTTCAAGCGAAGTCGCCGGATCAAGGTTTCCTGTCGGCTCATCTGCAAGAAGAAACTCCGGGTTATTGACCAGCGCGCGGGCAATGACGACCCGTTGTTGTTCACCGCCGGAAAGTTCGTGCGGCATTCTGTTGCGCTGATGGTTGAGTCCCACATCAGCCAGTGAATGGAGAACCCTCTTTTTGATCTCCTTCCCCTTGACACCGGTAACATGGAGCGTAAAGGCGACGTTTTCAAACACGTTCCTGTCCTCAAGCAGTTTGAAATCCTGGAAAATAATGCCAAGCATCCTGCGAAGGTAGGGTTTCTCGCGTTCCTCGATGTTTGCAGAAGAGTATTTTCCGACCGTAACGACCCCCTTGACGGGCTTCACATCCATATACATCAACCGTAACAGCGTGCTTTTCCCTGAACCGGTTTGTCCGACAAGAAAGGCAAACTCAGCGGGCTTGATCGAAAGCGAAACATGATCAAGAACGATGGAAGAATTATAGGCAACGGTGACGTCAGAGAGGGAAATCATCCGATGGTGTTCTTTCTGTTGTTGGCAATCATAACGGCCAGCTTAATCGCGGCGACCATGCTGCCCGGATCGGCGAGACCTTTTCCTGCGATGTCAAACGCCGTCCCGTGGTCCGGTGATGTTCTGATGATGGGTAGGCCGGCAGAGTAGTTGACCGCGGAACCAAATGAACTCATTTTGAGGGGGATTAAACCCTGATCGTGGTACATGGCAATAACCGCATCAAAGGATGCCGGTTGATATGTGCCGAAAAAACCATCAGCAGAAAACGGGCCTTCAATCAGCATGCGGCGTTTTCTCAATTCGTTCACAACAGGGATGATGATGGTTTGCTCTTCATTCCCGATGTCGCCATGTTCGCCTGCATGCGGATTCAAGCCGAGAACCGCCAGCCGGGGTTTGGCGATCCGCCAGTCCTGTCGCAAAGAAGAAGATACTGTTTCAAGGGTATTCCGGAGCGTTTGTTTTGTCAACCGTTTCGCCACGGCGCTCAACGGAACGTGAATTGTCGCGAGTCCAACCCGCATGGTATGTGAAACAAGCATCATCGTGACGCGTGCTGAGCGGGTGAGGTGTTGAAGGAATTCCGTCTGGCCGTCGAAATCAACGCCGGCCTTGTGGAGGGCATTCTTGTTCACCGGTCCGGTGACAATTGCGTGCAGTTGTTTCCGCATCGCAAGGTTGCATGCCATGCGAATGGCGCTTGCTGCATGCATACCCGCGGTAGCACTCAGTGTTCCCGGTTTGATATTGCATGGGATGTTCGTGGAAGGGGGTAAGACCGCCACAGCCCGGTCATGGATCCGTACCATTGGATCATCGATGATTGCAAACTGTATCGGGATGTGTACGCGCTTCGCGTAGAATGCGAAAACCTCAAGGGGGCCGACGAGTACGGGAACGCAGATCCTTCTGATAGCCGGCATCATCACACACTTGAGCGCCACCTCCGGACCGATCCCATTGTGGTCACCTGAGGTGATTGCGATGACAGGTTTTTGCGTTCTCTTCATTCAGAAGGATTGTGTGGAAATGAGTGTGTATGATCCCGTGCGTGATTTATCCGAAAAAATAAACCGTTTGCGTAATCGCTCGTACGTCCAGATTTCCCGGGCTTCCTCGGTATCAAGATTGCGATCGATTTCCGTGGGTGGTCCGTGGAGGATATACGTGCGCCCGCGGTCATTGCGCGTCCCGTCCGGCTCGCGCAGTGTCCCGAACGTCATCATCGCGTGGTCCACTCTTCGGTAGTATTCCGCCATGGTTTCGTTGATTGCGGTTTCGGGAGTGCGATCCTTCGGTTTCCAGAAATCCTCAAGGTTCTGAATGCGGATCTCAAACGTTCCCTTCTTCAAGGAATCAAGCTCCTCTTTGCGCGTGATGAACCGGAGGGCGTCAAGCGCCATGTCCACGTTGCGAAGTGACCGGGGCATGCCCGGCCATATGGTCCGGAAGGTGTGCGAGAGCCGGACGGAATCCGGGCCTGCACTGATGCTCACTTCAAGATCAAATTGTCGGAGCCGCAACAGCTCAAGGGGCAATGGTATGAACACCGAAGAGATAGACGCATTATTGTTCCTGGAAAGGGAATAAACCCCTTGACTGCCAGGTGACAGCACCATCTCTTGTTCAAAGGGGAGGGAAAATGTTGTATCAGTGATGGGGATTCCCGAATCCTTTTCCCTGCGTGTCTCGCGCAAAGAGTAGTATATGGTTCCTTGACTGCGCTCGCTCGATGGCGGAAGGTGGAGCTGGACAAACACTCCCCCTTTTCCTCCGATGAGAGTGTTTCCTCCAAAGTTGGCTGGAACCAGCGCGCTGTCTGTCATGTTCGTAACAAACATCGGCGAGGATGTAACGATCTTGTCGCCGGTGAAGTGCCGCGCTTCCACAGAACGGGAACGCTGGGAGAGTCTTCTCTCAGATTCCAGGTCATTGATCTCGAGGGAAACAGAGTACGTTCCGGGTGGAACCATGAATGTCCTCACGCGTTCATACCACAGCGGAGAGCTTTCTTCCTTCTTTTCAGGAACAGCGTCGATTTCAATCCTGTGGATTTCACGCGCGGCAGAGACCCCCTCCGCATTCAGGACTTCCAGGACCGTTTCTCCGCGGCGTTTGAATGTCGATGGGGCGTTGGGATCGAAATTTCTTGAAGAAATAAAAAACGATTGATCAATCCTGTAGAGCACGTCGAGGCGGGCAAGCGAATCTCCGCCCGGGAGGGACAAGACCTCGAAGAACACTATCTGAAATTCATCCGGCGCTGGTCGGGGACGCTGACCCTGCCCCGCCGAACCGGACGATAACAAAAGAACCATTGCAAAGAGAAATCCCGCTCTGCTCATGCCACCCTCCTCACGATTGAATTGAGATCGTTGCGGTGCTACGAGATATGCGTCAGGAAGTCCGTGAGCAGACGAACGCCCACACCCGAGCCGCCCTTCGGAATGTACTCACCGGCCTCTTCCATAATTGCCGTGCCCGCGATATCCAGATGAACCCACTTGTAACTGCCCACGAAGTGTTTGAGGAACAAAGCGGCAGTGATTGCACCAGCCCAACGGCCGCCCACGTTCTTTACGTCGGCAATATCGCTCTTGATTTGCTTCTCGTATTCTTCAAACAACGGGAGTTGCCAGACGCGTTCATAGGTTCGTTCCCCGGATGCCCGAAGCTTGTCCATCGTTGACTGGTCGTTTCCCATCATCCCGGTTGCATGATGTCCCAGCGCAACCACGCACGCACCCGTCAAGGTCGCAAGGTCGATGATGACGTCGGGAGCATAACGATCCGCGTAGGCCAGAGCATCCGCAAGAATGAGCCGCCCTTCCGCATCCGTGTTGTCCACCTCGGAGGTTTTCCCGTTGAGATGCGTGAGAACATCGCCCGGTTTCAACGCTGAGCCCCCAAGAAGATTCTCTGTTGCGGGAACAAGTCCGATGAGCTTGACAGGGAGCTTGAGCGAGGCAACAGCTTTGCATGTTCCGATCACCGCCGCGGCGCCGGACATGTCCATTTTCATTTCAGCCATGTTGGCTGCGGGTTTGATGGAGATTCCTCCCGCATCGAATGTTACCCCTTTCCCGACGAGGACAACCGTCGGGGCGCTCTCAACTCTTGGTGAATACTCCATAATGATAAAGCGCGGCGGTTTGTTTGATCCCTGTGCAACGCCAAGGAGCCCGCCCATCTTGAGTTCCTGGATTTCTGACTCGTCCAGCACAGTGACGGAAAAACCGTGCTGTTCACCGGTATCCAGAGCGTGTTGGGCAAGTGTCTCCGGATAGATTTCATTTCCCGGTGCATTCTCGAGATCCCGTGCGAAACACGTAGCCTCACAAACCTTTGCTGCACGTTTTGCAATCAGGGAGGAGTTCTGCAGGCGTTTTTTGTCGGTGTGGACGAGGATGAATTCACGGAGGTGGAGTTTCTTCTAGTTTGTTCCGGTGAAGTACTTATCGAACCGGTACGAGCCCAATGCAGCACCCTCGTACAATGACATGAAAATGAAAGACCAGCCGCCCTCCGTGAGGGCAGGCGCCTTTTCGATTGCCGCGTCGTTTGGTTCCATAAACGCGAGCGTCCTCACCTTGTTCTTCTCTGCAGCTTTGACTGCCGCTGCCGATACTCTTCGGAGTTTTTCCGCGGTGAGATCCTGCACCTTGCCGCCTCCGATGATCAGGAATTTCTTTGCTCTGAGTCCCTTCGGAAATAAGATGAGGGATTCTTTGTCCTTTCCCTCAAACCCGGAATGTTCAAGCGGGGAGAGATCGCCCAGCAGTTTCCCCAATTCCTTTCGTTGGCGCTCAAAGATTGCTCCATCCTCAAAAACAATACAGGCAATCATATCCGCTTTGATTGTTTTCAACGAACCGCTTTGTGTTTTCAGTTTGATCATGGGTTGTCCTTATGCTTTATGAAATGGTTCGAATGGGATCACAGCGTTATCAACATACTTTCCGGCTGACCTCAGAACTTCTTTTTTCACGTCGTCGATCGTGCGGCCTTCAAGGCGCGCTCCTGCCGCGTTCTTGTGTCCGCCTCCGCCGAATTCACCTGCCAGCACATTGATCGGGATATCCCCCTTTGAACGAAAACTGATCTTGATGCCGTTCTTCAATTCAAGAAAGAGCACGGCCGAAGCAACGCCCGCAATGCTCATGGGGAACGTCGTAAAATTATCGGTGTCTTCCTCGGTCGTTCCGGTCTCGTCCAGCATGCGCCGGGTGATCGTGATGCAGGCAAGTCTTCCATCGTAGAATGTTTCCAGCCCCTCAAGACACGCGCCAAGAAGTTGAAGCCTTCCCGGCGACCATTGTTCATACACTTGGTGAAAAATGTGAACGGGATCGGCACCTGCATCGACAAGCCGCGCGGCAATACGAAATGTTTCTCCGTCAACACGTGGATAGCGAAACGAACCCGTGTCGGTCATGATGGCGCAATACAATGCCTCAGCGACCGGTTGTGCAATCGTTGTTGACGAGTCGGGAAATAGCAACCGGTGCATAATCTCGCCTGTGGAAGTCGCCCCTTCATCAATGAGATAATGCTGCGCAAACGGATGAGGATGGAGATGATGGTCGATGCAGATTGTAACCGCAGGACTTGCAAGGACGTGCTCCTGCATTGCACGAAGCCGCTCCGGTTGATTGGTGTCGAGAACGACGATGACATCAGCCGTCTTGATGAGCACCGCGTGTTCCTCTCCGCGGAATTCCTTGACGCGGTTCTTCGGATCGAGAAAGCGATAGACAACAGGAGTTGGACTTACATTCAGGATGGTTACGGTTTTGCCGCGTGCAATCAGCCATTCGGCGAGTGCGATTTCACAGCCAAGTCCGTCACCATCCGGGTTGACATGCGTGGTGAGGACGAAGGATTGATGCTGAAGAAGCAGGTGATGAATTGCCTCAAAGGCAGAAGACATTCAACCGTGCAAGTTGTTGGGGGAAACTTCGCGCATAGTCCGGTGACTCGCTATTGAATCACCCATGTTTCATCTCCGTCAAGCAGGGCTTGAAGGTCGACTTTCTTCTTTGATTTCGCCCGCGCAATCTGATCACGCATGAGTTCTTCGTACGGTGTTCTGTCGATCGCAAGAAACACACCCAGCGGGCGCGGGAGTGACGCGTTTTGCGTCATGTTCGCAAGGATGAATGCAAGCGTGGAATCCTTTTCGTTATGCACGAGCAAATCGTTGATGGAAACGCCGGCACCGAGCGTGACAACCTCAGGCGTGAATCCATTCAAGCGGATGCCCTTGTCTTTTTGCTTTCCGAAAACGAGCGGTTTTCCATGTTCGAGATATACGACATTGTCATCGCGTGTTTCCTTCTCTGTCCAAGTGAAAAACGCGCCGTCATTGAATACGTTACAGTTTTGGTAAATCTCGACAAATGTTGCGCCATGATGATTGTCTGCACGTCGCACCATCTCCTGCAGATGCTTGGGATCGCGATCCATTGTGCGCGCGACAAATGTTGCATTAGCTCCCAAAGCAAGCGATACAGGAACAAAAGGTGAATCAATAACCCCGGTTGGAGTTGATTTGGTCACCTGACCGATGCGCGACGTGGGAGAGTATTGTCCCTTGGTGAGACCGTAGATCTCGTTGTTGAAGAGCATCACCTTCACATTTACATTGCGGCGAAGCATGTGAATCATGTGGTTTCCGCCGATGCTCAATCCGTCACCGTCTCCCGTGGCCAGCCACACCGCAAGATTCGGGTTTGCCATCTTTACTCCGGAAGCAATTGCGGGAGCCCGTC
>CAZJYO010000094.1:0-9662 GCA_964550275.1 uncultured Chitinophagales bacterium | reverse complement strand
CGGGCTTGCAAGAACTGTGACGAACGAACCCGGGACCGCTGATCATGACGCCGCGCTCCCGGTTACCACACCGGTTCCGCAGTACGATGCTGCGGGAACATCTTGTGCGAACACGTATTGTCATGGCAACTTCAAAAACGGCAATCCGTCTGTTGTGGTCTGGAATAATCTTTCGCCGATCGCTTGCGGAACCTGTCATGGCGATCCTACACGACCGAATGCTGCGCAACGTCCTCTTCCCCGAACCTCAGCTGAGGGAGGTACTCATCCATCCAGTTCATCGCCTTGCTCTTCCTGTCATGGAACAGTTGTGGACGCGAACCTCCGCATTATCAATACGGCGCTTCATGTGAACGGGAGGCTGAACGTGTTTGGGACAGAAAGGGACTTTTGATGTCGGGCATTCTGTGGCGTCCGAACTATAGGGCTGGTTACGTAAAGAGGTGGTTATTCCACTCCTTTCTGATTTGGCGCTTCGGTGCTTGACAAAGAGAGTTGTGTGGTTTATATTCAGATAAACCGGTCTGAATATCGGAATATAGTGACCCTATAAAAAACGAACTTCTGCTGGAATCAAGATTGCAATCTTCTTTAGACATCACTGAGAGACTCATCATGCGGTGGAGCATAATGGCCGGTCTGACTCTCTGTCGCCCACTGCGCCAACGAGCGCAGAAATTCTTACTCGTTATCCTCCTGATGCAAGTGATTCAGGGATCATCACGCGCGCAGGAGGCTGCCGACTTCTATCGGCAAAACTGCATGAGTTGTCATACTGTCGGTGGAGGGCGTTTGACTGGTCCGGACTTGAAGGACGTCGCCACCCGAAAGGACCGCGAATGGCTGTTGAAGTTCATGCTCAATCCCAAAGGCGTTATTGAGAGCGGAGACCCTTATGCACAACAACTGGTGCAACAGGCGCGCGGGGTGGTCATGCCTTCGGTTGCCGGGATGAATAGAGCGCGCGGTGAAGCGCTCCTCGATCTCATCGGTGCAGAGTCAAAATTGGAGAAGTCACAGTTCGCCGGAGTGCAAATTAGCGAACGCCCGTTTACTTCCAGCGATATCGAATTGGGCCGCGAATTGTTTACGGGAAACGTCGCGCTGAAGAATGGCGGCGCTTCCTGTATTTCCTGCCACAACACACACGGCTTGGGCGGACTCGGAGGCGGCACTCTCGCCCCCGATCTCACCACCGTGTTTGAACGATACGAAGGACGCAAGGTTCTTGCTACATGGCTTACGGCTCCCGCAACACCAACAATGCAATCTGTTTTCAAACAACATCCCCTGGACGCGGAAGAGGTCCTTCCTCTGGTCGCCTACTTCCAGCATACGCTTGAACGAAGTCCGGAGGATGTTTCCACGGTCCGCCTGAATTTCGTTCTGCTCGGATTTGCTGGCACGGTTCTTCTTCTGGGTGTCTTCGACGTTGTATGGAATAAACGCTTTCGCGCGGTCCGGCGGCCGCTCATTCAAGCCAAGAAAATGGAGACCCATCAATGAGTGATAATGGAAAGACCAAATGGATCAAGGACGAAGTCGATCCGGAACTGCGGGGGTGGGAAGAATTCTATCGCAACCGTTGGCAGCATGACAAGGTTGTGCGGAGTACGCATGGCGTCAACTGCACGGGAAGTTGCACATGGATGATTCATGTGAAGGATGGTATTGTAACGTGGGAGATGCAAGGCCTCGATTATCCGATGCTCGAGAACGGATTACCGCCGTATGAACCCCGGGGTTGTCAGCGTGGAATCTCCTACTCATGGTATCTCTATAGCCCGCTCCGGGTGAAGTATCCCTATATCCGGGGCGCACTGCTCGATCTCTGGAAAAAGGCACGAATGGAGTTCGAGGACCCGGTTGATGCTTGGAAGTCGCTTGTGACCAATCCCGAATCCCGCGCACGCTGGCAAAAGGCTCGAGGGAAAGGCGGGTTCCGCCGGACGTCGTGGAATGAAGTCCTCGAGATCATGGCCGCGGCCAACATTCACACTATCAAGGCGCATGGTCCCGACCGCATCGCCGGCTTCTCGCCAATCCCCGCAATGTCCATGGTCAGTTACGCATCCGGCGCGCGGCTGATGCAACTCATGGGAGGGCTTTCCCTCTCGTTTTATGATTGGTACTGTGACCTTCCGTCGGCTTCACCCGAAACATGGGGCGAGCAAACCGACGTCCAAGAGAGTGCCGACTGGTATAACGCCAAGCTCCTCGCCGTCATGGGCTCCAATCTGAACATGACCCGGACACCCGATTGTCACTTCGCCGCTGAATCGCGCCACAACGGAACAAAGATGTATGTTTTCTCGCCCGACTTCAATCAGGTGGCGAAATACGCGGACCACTGGGTCTCGGTGAATGCCGGACAAGATGGGGCATGGTGGATGGCGGTGAATCATGTGTTGCTCAAGGAGTTTCACCACGAGAAGCAGGTTCCGTATTTCATCGACTATGCCAAACGCTACACCGACGCGCCGTATCTCGTAGAGTTGGTAGAGGAGAATGGTGTGTTCGAAGCAGGCCAGCTTCTTCGCGCAAACAGGCTCGCCCAGTACAAGGATGTCGAGAGCGGTGACTGGAAATTCCTCATGTGGGACAATGGTACCGCCGCTCCGAAAATGCCCATGGGAAGCGTCGGTTTCCGCTGGGGAAAAGAAAAAGGAAAATGGAATCTGCTGTTGAAGGATGGTCTTGATGGAAGTGAGATTGACCCTGTTCTCACCTTCCTGAACGGCGGAGATGGTGTTGCATCAGTGAGGTTTGATGATTTCGCAGAGGGGAAGAGCCTGGTCCGGGAAGTTCCGGTCAAGAAAATCAAAACGAGAGACGGGAAGACCGTGACGGTTGCAACCGCGTACGACATGCTGATGGCACAATACGGCGTCGCACGAGGACTCAAGGGGGACTACCCGGACAACTATGATGACGAGTCATTGCCCTATACCCCGGCTTGGACCGAGAAATACACCGGCATTGGCAGAAAGGACCTTTTGCAGTTTGCCCGTGAGTGGGGAAATACTGCCGAGCATACAAACGGCAAGTGTACGATCATCATCGGTGCTGGCATCAACCACTGGTATCACGCCAACCTGATGTACCGCGCGGGGATCCACGCGTTGATGTTCTGCGGATGTGTCGGCGTGAATGGCGGCGGGCTTGCCCATTATGTCGGTCAGGAAAAGCTCGCGCCGGGCGAGCCATGGGGTGCAATTGCGTTTGCAAAGGACTGGTACCCCGCTTCCCGCCAGCAGAATGCCCCCAGCTGGCACTATGTCAATACTGACCAGTGGCGTTACGAGAAGGAGTTTACCGACTACCATACCGTACCTGCCAACCAAAAAAACGGCTCGCTGGCCAAAGGCCATACCATGGACGTTCAGGTGAAAGCCGTACGTAACGGATGGCTTCCGTTCTATCCTCAATTTCCGGAAAACAGTATCGATCTTGTAAAAGAGGCGGAAGCCGCCGGTGCAAAGACCAACGAGGAGGTTATCCAATATCTGGTCAAACAGCTCATGTCACGCAAACTGAAGTTCTCCGTCGAAGATCCCGATGCGCAGGAAAACTGGCCACGCGTGTGGTATATCTGGCGCGGCAATGCACTCATGGCGAGCAGTAAGGGGCATGAGTACTTCCTGCGTCACTATCTCGGCACACATGACAACGCGATTGCTCACGATCTCGCCAAGGACCATGTAAAGGAAGTGGCCTGGCACGAGATTGCCCCGGTGGGAAAGATGGACCTTGTTGTTGACCTCAACTTTCGGATGGACACGTCAGCCTTGTACTCGGATATCGTCCTTCCGGCGGCTACGTGGTATGAGAAAGCAGACCTGAACTCCACCGATATGCACAGCTTCATCCACCCCCTGTCCGCCGCGGTTCCGCCTTGTTGGGAATCAAAAAGCGACTGGGATATTTTCAAGGCCATTGCGAAGAAATTTTCGGAGCTTGCGGCAAAACATTTCCCTGAGCCCGTGAAAGATCTGGTGGCGACCCCCTTGGCACACGATTCGACCGCGGAGATTGCGCAACCCTCCATCAAGGATTGGATCAGCGGGGAAGTGGAGGCAATTCCCGGTAAGACTATGCCGAATTTTTCCATCATGACCAGGGATTACAAAAACCTCTACAACCAGTATATCTCCTTCGGGCCAAAGGCGCGCGAGAACGGCCTCGGTGCTCACGGCACGAAATACGCCATCGACGATTTCTACGATCAAATGTTAATCACGCATCCGACCGTCACATTCGGCGGCAAGAAGTATCCATCACTGAAAGAGGACGTGCATGTGTGTGATACAATTCTCTTGTTGGCAACGGTGACGAATGGTGAGTTGGCCTATCGTTCCTATCGGAACATGGAAGAGAAAGTAGGACTCCCGCTCGCTCAACTTGCTGAGAAAAACAGAGGTGTGCGCATCAATTACAAAGAACTGCAGGGTCGCCCCATGCGGCTGTTGAACAGCCCAATGTGGTCGGGCATTACCGAGAACGGGAGGGCGTACTCACCGTTTACGTACAACAAGGAAGCGCTGGTCCCGTGGCGCACACTGACCGGCCGCCAGCATTTCTATCTTGACCATCCCGGTTATATTCAGTTCGGCGAACATCTTCCCACCTATAAACCAAAGCCGCTCCCTACGGAGTATTCGGACCTCCGGTTTAGCAAGGAAATCGGGAAGACAAAGATGCTGAACTACCTCACACCCCACGGCAAGTGGCATATTCATTCGACGTACGGTGACAATCAGAGAATGACGACGCTCTCACGCGGCGTTGAACCGTTCTGGATGAACGACAAAGACGCCGCGGAGCTTGACATCTTCGACAACGATTGGGTGGAGGTACACAACGATCATGGCGTTGTCGTAACACGGGCAGCGGTGAGTGCACGCATACCGCGCGGCATCTGCATCATTTATCACTCACCGGAACGGACATACTCGGTGCCGAAATCGCCGCTGAGAAATAACCGGCGGGCTGGCGGACACAACAGCCTGACCCGCACCCGCCTCAAACCGAACCTGATGGTCGGGGGCTACGGGCAGTTTACCTATCACTTCAATTACTGGGGGCCGATCGGGTGTAACCGGGACACCCATGTGCTGGTGAGAAAATGCCCGGAGCTCATCTGGTAGAAGGGAATGTTTTTCTGGTGGCCTTTTTCGCGGACAGGACAAAGAGGGCGGCTTCTTCAAGCGAAGTTCACACAATGGAGAGTTTAGCATGAACGTCAGATCACAAGTCTCGATGGTCTTTCACCTCGACAAGTGCATCGGGTGTCATACGTGCAGTATCGCCTGCAAGAACATCTGGACGGACCGTCGTGGCACGGAGTATATGTGGTGGAACAATGTTGAGACGAAGCCGGGCACGGGATTCCCCACACAATGGGAGAACCAGGAGAAGTATCGGGGTGGATGGGAACCCAAGGACGACAAGCTCCAGCTCAGGTCAACGAGCAAGCGCCGCACAGTGACCGACATCTTCCATAATCCGTCACAACCCACGATGGATGATTACTATGAGCCATGGACGTATAAATATGAGGACCTGTTCAACGCGCCGGAGGGTCCGGATCAGCCCACGGCCCGGCCGATTTCACTCGTTACAGGTGAGTACATGAATGTTGAGGCCGGTCCGAACTGGGATGACGACCTCGGTGGCTCTCCTGTCTACGCGGAAAACGACCCGAATCTCAAAAACCTTACGGAGGAACAAAGACAACAACTCTTTGCGGTCGAACGGCTTGTGTTTTTCTATTTCCCGCGCATCTGCAATCATTGCTTGAACCCGAGCTGTGTTGCTTCGTGTCCATCCGGTGCGCTCTACAAACGCGGCGAGGATGGAATTGTGTTGATTGATCAAAAACGTTGCCGCGGCTGGCGGGCATGTATAGCGGCCTGCCCCTACAAGAAGACCTTCTACAACTGGTCCACCGGAAAGTCGGAGAAGTGCGTGCTCTGTTATCCTCGCCTTGAAACCGGTCAGGCGCCGGCATGTTTTCACTCCTGTGTTGGACGCATCCGGTATCTTGGGGTATTGCTGTACGATGCTGACCGCCTCGAAGAAGTTGCCAAACTCCCCGACGATCAGCTCGTAGACGGCCATCGGTCCTTGATTCTGAACCCTGATGACCCTGCCGTTGTGGAGGCGGCACTGAAGAACGGCATTCATGAGTCCGTCATTGAATCCGCCCAGAAATCTCCTGTCTACAAGTTCGTCAAAGAATGGAAAATCGCACTTCCGCCCCACATTGAATATCGCACACTCCCGATGCTCTTCTATGTCCCGCCGATGTCTCCTGTCATGGCAAACAGAAACGACGATACCGTTGCGAGCGTATCGGATGCATTCTTCCACGATATCGAGCAATCACGCGTGCCGCTCCAATTTCTTGCAAACCTCTTCGGCGCAGGCCATCAAGGGAAGGTCGTGTATGCGCTCAAGAAGCAAAAAGCAGTGCGAACGTACCGCCGTGCAGTGACGGTCGGCGATATTGACCTGAAAGCAGCGGAAGCCATGTTGCAGGAGGCAGAGTGTAGCATGGAGGAAGCGGAGGCCATCTACAAACTCACATCGCTCTGTACATTCGAAGAACGTTTCGTGATTCCCCCGATGCACCGTGAAGAGGCGATTGAAATGATGAAGGAACCCCACGAGCACCGATCCTCAACCGGTTTCGGGTTTGTGCAGGGACCGGAACGGGGGCTGTGATGACAGAACAACAGAAGAAGTTCCAGATGTTTGCAGCGCTCTTGACCTATCCTGACGCGGAACACGCTTCCACAATCGAGTTGTGTCCTGACCGTTCCGGCCATCTCTCCGCATTTGCTTCTGCAACGGCGACTGTATCGCCGGATGAAATGGAGGAGCTTTACACCCGCACATTTGATATCAACCCCATCAGCAGCCTGGAGATCGGCTGGCATCTCTACGGGGAAGCCTATGAGCGCGGCGCGTTTCTGGTAAAAATGCGCGATCTGTTGCGCCGGCACAACGTCCCCGAATCAACAGAATTGCCCGACCATCTTGTGCACGCGCTGGAGGTTCTCAGCAAGATGGAGGAGGAAGAGGCGAACCCGTTCATCACCGCTTGCGTGCTTCCCGCCGTGAGGAAGATGCTTGATGGGTTCTCAAAGCAAAGCACGCCATACGAGCACGTTCTCCGCGCGCTCCTCGCTGTCATCGGGGAACGACAGCCGCAGGGGGTGGAACATGTCTAGCGCTAGTCCGTTGTTTGTTGACCAGCTTCTGTTCATCGTACTGCCGTACCTGGCATTTATCATCTTCCTGCTTGTCTCGATTCGCCGGTACATTCGGGAGAAATTCACCTTCTCGAGCCTCTCATCCCAGTTCCTGGAGAATCAGCAACACTTTTGGGGACTCGTGCCGTTTCACTATGGCATTATCGTCATCATCACCGGTCATTTCGTTGGATTCCTGATTCCCCGTGAGGTGTTGTGGTGGAACAGTGTTCCGCTTCGACTCTATGTGCTCGAAATCTCCGCGTTCATGTTCGGTTTGCTCACGATGGTCGGACTTGTCAGCATCATCGTGCGGCGCGCGACCAACACGAAGCTGAAGATGGTCACAAGCAAGGCCGACTGGATTCTCTTTGGTATCTTCGTTGTCCAGGTCTTCAGCGGGTTATACGTGGCAGTGTTTCACAGTTGGGGCTCTTCCTGGTTTGCTTCAAGCGCTTCCCCCTATCTCTGGTCGTTACTCGTGCTCAACCCGGACATCAACTACATCACCGCAATGCCTTGGACGGTCAAGGTGCACATCATCGGGGCATATGTGATGATCGCCTTCTTCCCCTTCACACGCCTCGTCCATGCACTCGTCGTTCCCAATCCCTATCTCTGGCGCAAGCCTCAGGTGGTGCGATGGTATGGTGAATGGAAAGCATTGCGAAAAGTCTCGTGAGATATCATGGCTAACATAAAAGACTTTCTGAAATCAGGGCATCCTCCAACGCTTTTCTCGGCGTTCCTGTATTTTGATTTTTGCTTCGCCATCTGGGTGCTGAACGGTGCCATGGCACCATTCATCAGTGAGCAATTCAATCTGTCTCCGGCGGAAAAAGGGTTCATGATTTCGGTCCCCATTATTGCTGGAGCGCTGATGCGTTTCCCCCTCGGGGTTCTTGCACAATATGTCGGCAGAAAAAATGCCGCGCTGGTCGAGATGGGGATGATCTTTCTTGCAATGCTGTACGGTTACATGATGGTCGAAACATACAATGATGTACTCATGATGGGAGTGCTCTTGGGCATCGCCGGAGCGAGTTTCGGCGTCGCGCTCTCGCTTGGTTCCGGATGGTTCCCGCCGAAGTACAAAGGCCTTGCCATGGGCATAGCCGGCGCGGGCAACAGTGGAACCATTCTCGCGGTGTTGCTTGCGCCCCCGCTTGCCACTGCGTACGGCTGGAAGACGGTGTATGGGTTCGGCGCGCTGTTCATGCTCCTTCCAATTGTCGTCATGATCCTGTTCGCGAAAGAACCCCCTGACCGTGAACATCAAACGCTGAGAGAGCATGTGAAATGCTTGTGGGAAAAAGACGGATGGGTGTTTAACCTGATTTATATTATTACGTTCGGCGGATTCATCGGACTCAGCAATTTCCTGCCGACATACTTTCATGACCAATTCGGCGTAACAAAAGTGGAAGCGGGACAGTTGACCATGTTTGCCGCGTTGATGGGAAGCGGCATCAGAGTTCTCGGCGGACACATTGCCGATAGAATGGGCGGCATCACAACGCTCACGCATGTTGTCGGCATCGTCATCTTTATGATGCTGATAACCGGCTTCCAGTCGAATGTCTGGGCAACGACGATTTTCTTCATGATCTGTTTTGCCATGTTGGGAGCCGGAAACGGCGCGTTATTTCAACTCGTTCCGTTGCGATGGCCCACGACCACCGCCGTTGCAGGAAGTATGATTGGAGAAATAGGCGCGCTCGGCGGCGGCCTTATCCCGAACGCTATGGGACTCTCCAAGGAATTTACAGGAACATTTCTCTGGGGATTTGTCGCGTTCAGTTCCCTCGCTGTTATCGCATTCGTCGTTCTGCGTATTGCGCAGCGTAAATGGACAAAGACATGGGTGGACAAAGGCGGGAAAGCGCGGACAAAACCGCCGACGGAGACATTTACCGTTGCAGCGGAAAGCGCGAATGGCGCCGGCGTGAAGTACTTGAAAACGCTTGTCTATCCGGTCGGAAATTCAGCCCTTGCAGAAAAAGCCACAATGACCGCGGGAAACCTCAGTAAAGTTTCCGGAGCAAAGGTGGTTCTCGTCTATGTAGAAGATCGCTTTCACAATTCGGGCGGAGTAATGACGAACTCGAAGGAGTGGGATCAGATCCGGGAGAACTGGGCGAACGAAGGAAAGAAAATGCTTGAGAAAGAATCGCAACGCCTGCAGGCGATGAACGTTCCCAATATTGAAGTGGAAATCCGGCATGGTGATGTCGCACAAGAAATTGTCGAAGCAGCAAACGAACGGAAAGCCGATATGATCATTCTGGCGAGCCATCATACCTCGCCGATCGGAAGTTTGCTCATGGGGAGCAGAACGTACGATATTTTCAATAAAGCAACGTGTACGATTATGAGAATAGTCCGATAAGGAAAAGAGAAGCAATT